>DATAPT010000092.1:0-3433 GCA_036265065.1 Candidatus Acidiferrales bacterium
GAAATTTAGAAAGACGGTGTGGTCGGAACCGCTGCCAAGGCGGGTATTTACTAAATTTTCGTCCTTGGGCGGCTGAGTGTGTTTGTCGTGTTTTCGTGACGCAGCGCTGGATTTAATCCAGGCGTCATGCAGGCTCGTTCCGCTGGGGTCGGCAATGGAATAGCTGGTCTCCACCAGCATGGGGGCGAGCGAACCGACCGCGCCACCTTCGAAGTTCGGTCCGGATGCTGAGGAATCCACGTTGATATAAGCGACTAATTTTTTTCGTAAGTCATCCGCGAACTGTTCGCCCCACTCGGTCGAGCCGGTCAATCCTATTTCTTCGCCGTCCCAACTGCAGAAAATGAGGGTGCGCTTGGGGCGAAAACCATTTTTCAACATGGTTCCGAAGGCGCGGGTCAGTTCCATCATGGACGCGGTGCCGCTGCTGGGATCGACGCCGCCGTATTCCCACGCGTCGTGATGATTTCCGAGAAGCACCCATTCGTCGGGGAATTGCGCGCCGTGGATGCGTGCTTCGACGACGAAATAAGGCTGAATGGAATTGTCCATTTGCACTTTGAGGTGAGCTTGCACGGCTCCGGTGAGACGGTAGGTGATCGGCAATCCACCCTGCCAATCTTTTGGCGCGGTTGGGCCATTCATATTTTCTAACAGCGGCTTGGCGTCGTGCCAGGAGAGCGGGAGCGCGACAATGTGAGGCAGCGAGCGAGCTTCACTTTCCGGAATGCGCTTCGCGCCGGGCACCGAAGCCCAACCGGGGGTGAGTGGATCGCCAGGAACGATGAAGTCGTAAGTAATTGCGCCACGCTGAATGTGCGTTTCAGGGCCCCAGGGGCCGTCGGGGAAGACTTTACCCTTTACGTACCCGTCTTCGGCGGGATCGGAATAAATCAGCAAGGCTGCGGCGCCATTTTTTTCCGCAGTGAGGGCTTTGAATCCACGATAGCTGTAAGGATTTGAATAACGGACGAGAACAATTTTCCCTCTTACGTCGATGCCGTTCTTGCGCAGTAACTCGTAGTCTTCGGGATTTCCGCTGTGGGCATAAACAACGGGAGCGGTAAGGTCTCCACTTTCGGAATAACCCAGCCAGGCGTTGGCGACTTCGGGGTTTTTTGTGTCGGGGTCGACGTCGTATGGAGCTTCGCGGAGGAGAGCTTGGTAGTGAGTGGGCGCGACCATTTCGAGACTGGTAGAGACGGGCCTGGTTCCGAGAACGTCATACTTGCGGATGGCTACGTCTTCGAGACCTTGCTTTTTCCATTGTTCGGCAATGTACTCGGCGACTTCGCGACCGTGAATGGAGCCTGCGGGATGTGGGATGGAGGTGAAATAGCGATGCAGTTTGCGAATTTCATCGGTGGAGATAGATTTTTTCAGCTGGCCTTCAAGAGCGGCCTGTTCCGCGGCATGTTGCGGTGAAAAGCCGAAGATTTTTGCGGCAGGAGGTGCACTGACAATGCGTGGAGCAGTCGCGGTCCATGCCAGGACGAATAATCCGATCATGCAAAAAACAACCAAACGTCGATTCGCGGACCGGGACGTAGGTTTCTTCACAGGGATGGCATTCTCCGGAAATTTTGGAATCAGGCAAAGGGACTGTATCGTTTGTAAATCGCGATGTAAAGACGGCATCATTTGATTCTTTGTAATAAAAGGATGCAACGCTCTGCAATTCACTGGCGACAATTTACGGGAGACTCAATGAGATCAGGAATCCGCATGACGGCAATGGCGTCGATATTGGCATTTGTGAATTTTCCGGTTTACGCCCAATCTCAACCCGCAGGCGATCACGGAATAGAGGTACTGCAAACACAAATACGGAATATCCGCCAAGCATTCCCCGGAAACATGGCGGTGTATATGAAGAATCTAAAAACGGGAGAGGAAATCGCCATCGACGCGGACACCACATATGAGACTTTCAGCGTGATCAAAGTTGCCATTATGGCGGAAGTTTTTCGACAGGCGGAGGCGGGGAAATTTTCGCTGGACCAGCGAGTCGAATTGAAACCAGGCGATCAACGATTGCCGTCTGGAGTTTTGTATACCCTACAACCGGGATTGACACCCACGATTCGGGACCTCCTCACCTTGATGATAATTATCAGCGACAACGAGGCCACAGATTTGCTTGCCGACAAAGTTACTCGTCCAAGCG
Organism: Candidatus Acidiferrales bacterium; assembly: GCA_036265065.1. GTDB lineage: Bacteria > Acidobacteriota > Terriglobia > Acidiferrales > UBA7541 > Palsa-360. The sequence continues at coordinate 2,168 of DATAPT010000092.1, forward strand.
TAACCAACTTTATGCATGAGCTCGGACTGGCCAAAACCTCCATCGAATACTCCGATCTGGACTGGGATCGCAAATGGCTTAGCTCTATGGACGCGAGTTACGCGAATGCTCCAGGAAATAAAACCCTGCAATTTCCATTCGACAAGTATCCGGACAACCAGGTGCAACACGCGTTTGGTGAAACCATCTACAACGCAGGCATTTATTTTGGGCACAGTACCGCGCGCGAGCTTGGGCACCTCTTTGAAATGATTCAGCAGAAAAAACTCGTTTCGGCGGCTGCCAGCGAATGGATGCTGTCCACCTTGGAAAAACAGCAAGTAAACAACCGCTTTCCAAAATATCTGCGCGATGTAGTCATCGCACACAAAACGGGAGATGGGCAGCCCTTCCTCGCAAACGACGCCGGCATCCAGTTCGTCAAGGGTCAGCCAATCGTGTTGGTGGTGTTGACCGGCCACCATCGGGGCGATACCGAGTCTCTTCACGACGCGGTTGCACGCGTAGCCGCACTGGTGGGGAAGCATTTCGGGGCTCGATTGTCCGCAGATTACAAGCCGATGTGACTCGGCTGCTCAGCCGGGGTATTTCGGCAAGAAGAGGGCAGAAATATCTTCGAGCGGTTCAGTTGCACAGGGCGGCTCCGCCGGCGATACCGGAGTTGGCGCCGTAGTGAGCTGAGAGCAGAGGAATTTCGCGGCAGCGAGAATTGATGCACCAACTGGGGATGCGCGCGCGAAGTTCATCAAAGAAAGGCTGCAGCACGGCGGCGACTCCGCCGCCGACCACGATTACGTCGGGCTCCAACAGATCGATGGTGTTGCCCAAGTACACGGCCAAGAGTTCAACAGTTTCGAGCAGTGTAGCTGTGGCGATGGGATCCCCGGCTGCGTGTGCTTGGTTCACGAACTCAGTAGTGACTGCGGCGATTTTGCCGCCGGCCAAATCGAGCATCGGCGAGTGCGGCAAGTTGGCGGCTTCTAATTTTGCTTGAGCACGTTTGGCGATGGCGGTTCCCGAGATGAAGACTTCGATGCATCCGCGTTTTCCGCAGCCGCATACCGGGCCGCGATAATCGATGCTGACGTGGCCGCCCTCGGTGGCAGCGCCAGTTCGGCCGTTGTAAATGTGGCCATCCAAGATCAAACCTGTGCCGATTCCGGTGCCGATGGAGATGTAGAAAACTTTTGAATGACCTTTGCCCGCGCCCCACAGAACCTCTGCCAAAGCGGCGGCGTTGGCGTCATTTTCGATTTTTACAGGAAG
>DATAPT010000093.1:0-1703 GCA_036265065.1 Candidatus Acidiferrales bacterium
CCGGTGTACGGGCCGGACTCTTCGCCGGACCTGCACGCAGATACTGAACCGGCCAGGATGCGGATTCTCCGAGAGCGGTGGCGGCATGGAGCGGCCAGTAAGGATCGCGCAGAAATTCGCGAGCCATGAACACCAGATCAGCCTGGTTTCGGGCCAGAATTTCCGTTACTTGTTCTTTCGTTTCGATCAGGCCAACCGTTGCCGTCAGCACATTTGCGTCGCGACGTATGCGTTCCGCGAAGGGAACCTGGAAGCACGGGCCCGCCGCGATTTTTTGATCGACGACAAGTCCGGCGGAGGAGCAATCCACCAAATCCACACCCAACTTTTTCAGCTGTTTGGCGAGTTCCACGGACTGATCGAGGTCCCAGCCGCCTTCCTTCCAATCCTGTGCGGAAATTCGAATGAAAAGAGGAAGATTTTCCGGCCACACTTTTCGAACGGCAGTGACGATATCTCGTCCGATGCGCGTGCGGTTTTCGAACGACCCGCCGTATTCGTCCGTGCGGAAATTGCTGAGCGGCGAAAAGAATTCGTGGGCAAGGTAGCCGTGCGCTGCATGTATTTCCAAAACTTGAAAGCCTGCTTGCAGCGCTCGGCGAGCGGCTGCGGCGAACGCGTCCACGATGGCATGAATCTCATTTGTTTCCAAAGCTCGCGGCAAGGGATACGTCTCGGAGAAAGATACCGCGCTTGGCGCTACGGGCACCCAGCCGCCATCTTCGATCGCGACCTTGCTGTTGCCTTCCCACGGCCTCTGCGTGCTGCCTTTGCGCCCGGCATGGGCAATCTGCATGGCTGGCACTGCGCCCTGCGTCTTCATAAATTGCACGATTCGCGCCAGAAAATCGATGTGCGCGTCCTTCCAGATTCCCATGTCCTCGGGCGTGATGCGGCCTTCCGCCGTGACGGCTGTGGCTTCCACGAACACTAATCCCGCTCCGCCCACTGCGCGGCTTCCTAAGTGCACCAGGTGCCAGTCATTGGCAAAACCGTCCTCGCTCGAATATTGGCACATCGGAGAAACTCCAATGCGATTTGGCAATGTGATTCCGCGAATGGGAAGTGGGTCAAATATATGGGCCATATTCTCCTCGGCAGCTCTTTGGTGGCGTACGATTCAAACCAGACTCGAATGCAGGCTCAGGGCGGGTCAAGTGACGATATTCCGTCACTACATCCTGTGCTGCTTGCAGCGGGACATTGTACAGTGATTGGACAATAGCCGTCAGCAATTCTCAAATGATGCTGCGCGAGCAGGAAAAGATGCAGAAGAAGCGGCATGAAGACTGAAATATTTGTGCACCGTTCCCGGATGCAAGCATCCGCTGCGGACGTGTACGCGTGGCACGCTTTACCGGACGCGCTAGAAAAGCTTACGCCACCCGGCGAGCCCGTAAAAATGATTGGAAAGTCTGGTGGAATTGAACGAGGGGCGCGCGTGGTTCTTGAGGTCGGCAAATGGCCGTTTCGGCAGCGCTGGGTTGCCTTGCACGGTGATTTCGAAGTTGGCCACTTCTTTACGGACCAGCAGATTTCCGGGCCATTTGCCTATTGGAAGCATACGCATACGTTTGAGCCGCAGGGAACTGCTGCTTCCATTCTGGAAGATCGCGTGGAATACGCACTGCCGTTTGGATTTCTGGGGCGATGGCTGGGAAGATGGTTTGTGAGGAGAAGGCTGGAGAGGCTTTTCAAATTCA
>DATAPT010000094.1:0-3816 GCA_036265065.1 Candidatus Acidiferrales bacterium
ACAGTCGGTGATTGGTTTCATCAAACGCACCGTCGCCCGGGCGCGTGCTGCTCACCTGCCAGGCCGAGACCATCGCGCGCTTTTTTGTGTCGATGACCTGGATCTTGCTGGCGATGTTGTCGAACACAAACAGCGTCTGACCACTTTTGTCCATCAGAATTTCGGCCGCGCGCAGTCCTACATCGATATCACCGATATGTTTATCGGTCTTAACATCGATGATTCCAACTTCGCCCTTTTCCTTGTTCGCCACCTTCCCGCCATATCCCACATAGAGCAACCCGGTGTGCGAATCGTAAGCGACGCGATTCGGGCCCAGGTCCAGTTGGATCGAATCGAGAAGTTCAAAAGTGTCTCCGCGAAAAACTCGCACCATTCCGTCGTCATTGCTGGCCACAAATATTTTGTTTATGGACGGGATATAGGCGATCCCCTGGGGCGCTTTGAAGCCGGGAATACTTCGCGTCCATTTTCCATCCTTCAGATCGACAACTTCCAAGGTGCCATTTTCCAATCCTGCGACGAACAGGCGCTTACCCTTCACATCCACTTCCATGTGATCAATGCGCCCTTTGACGGTGGTAAGTGGGATTTTTTGAACGAGCCGGAGCGGCTCGTTCTCCTGTTGGGGGATCGCCTGGACGCCGCCTGCCATCAGCAAAGCCGATGCGATCAGGCCCATTGAAACGAGTGGCCTCATTGGATTCTCCTTGCGCCAGGCTGTGACGTCTATGGTTGGCGGAATTCGAGAACTGGAAATGGCCCGGTTCCACTACTTGCGCGAGCACCGAAAGAAAAACGAGTTACTTCTGCGGTTCGAACACAAGAACCGCTGCATCTTCCTTCTCGCTGGCCGGAGCGGCCACGAAAAGACGGTTCAATTCCGGCACCCACAACGAAGTACCCGCACTCGCAGCCGTGGGAATTTTTGTGAGCAATTCATAATGGTCAGCGCCTTTTTGCTGATAAACGTAAACGAAACCTACGTCAGACCCTCTGCCGCCTGAGGCGTAGATGCGCTGCCGCGCAGCGTCGTACCAGAGATCGTCTATGCCCGCGACGCCCTCTAGCCGCTCAACTTCTTTTCCTGACTCCGTATCGAGAACGATCAGCGTGGCTGGTTCACGAACTCCGTCGAAAAGCCGGTGATGGCTTTCATCGAGCGCGAGGGCAACATTTCCTGCGACTCCGGCCGGCCACGCTGAAATCTGTTCCCGCTTCTTGGTGTCCACCACGCCAAGATGGTCAGCTCCCGAAAGCGTTACGAAAATTTGCGATTTCGATTTTTCAAATGTGATTCCGCCCGGGCGCGCATCTGTCTTGATATCCGCAACGTGCTTGTTGTCACGCGTATCGACGATTGATAGCGCGCCGGATTTTGCGTCGCCCACACCGACATAAAGATATTTGGTGGAAGGGTCATAGCCGGCGTGGTCGGCGTTGGCTCCCAGCGACAAACTGTCGATGAGTTTAAAATTATCTCCACTAAAAATCTTGCAGGTGCCGTCCGTGCCATTCGCCACAAACAATTTATTGAAATCGGCGGAATAGAATACGCCTTGGGGCTTGCTTTGACCCGGAATGCTGGCCACGCGTTTTCCCGCCTTGAGGTCAATCACTTCAACGGTGTTTTGGTTATCGCCCAGCGCTGCAACGAAAAGCCGCTTCCCCTTTAAATCGACCGCAGAGTGGTCCAGCCGCCCTTGCACGTTCGGCATGGGAATCTTTTGAAGTAATTTAAGAGGAGGAGTTGTTTGCCCATGCGCAAGGCCGGAAATTCCCGCAAACAAAATCAAGAGCAAGGGAATGTGCCATTTCATAGGGCACCTCGTAAAGGCAAACTCGTTTTGGATCTACAGGGCCGGTACGGACGGGCTCCATGACACTACCCGCCCGATTCAGAAACAGACTTTGAGAAGGTATCTAGGCTAACTATAGATGCTCAGGCTTGCGAGTCAACCTGAAAATGATTTACCAGATTACTTTCACCGCGAATTGAATCTGGCGCGAAGTGGTCTGCGTGGAGTCGATGAGTCCCGCACTCTGAATCCGTTGTCCATTCTGATCAAATGTCACAAGATTGTCGGTCGGCGAACCGAAGTTTGCGCGATTGAAAATATTGAATATTTCTGCGCGGAATTGTGCATTGAAACTTTCGGAGATGCGCGGGAAGTAATTGTTTTTGAACACGGAAAGGTCCAGCTTGGAAAGTCCGGGCCCGATGATGATGTTGCGTCCCATGTTGCCGCGAAGATTCGCGCAAGTTCCGGGGATGCCGGCATTTCCCGGCCCCTGACCAAAGGGCTGGCACTCAGCGGCGATGGCGGGAGTCGATTGCGGCAAAATGAAGCAGCTCGCATCGATATAAATGGGGCCATTCGGATCCTTCTTGAAATTCGAGTTCACCGGATTGCAGCCTGGCACAAAACTGGGCACCAAGCCGGTTTCATCCAGTTTCGTTCCGACTGGATCTCCGCCGAGAGTGGTCGTAAACGGTTGCCCTGTGCTGGCCTTATAAAGGGCAACGAGTTGCCAGCCGCCAAACGCCAACTCCGGAAGTTTCGATCCTTTTCGAGGGCCCGGGATTTCCCATGTCGCGCTGGCCACCAGGGTTTGCGCGACGTCAAAATCCGAAAGACCACGCGTCGTGCTCTGGTCGAAGAAAAGTTGATTGAAAAGGCCGTTCGGAAACGCGTCGTTAGCCTCTGTGGCGGACAACGTATCGATGCTCTTGCCCCAGGTGTATGCGCCATGGAATGTGAACCCGTGGCCCATGCGCTTGGCTATATCCACCTGCATAGCATCGTAAAATGAGTTTGCTTGCCAAAGAGTGCCATTGATGCGCCCAAAATTCGGATTGACTTTGGAACTGGCGATTGGATTTGCCTGAGTGCCGGTTGGAAGAAAGCCGACGGCGCAGCTCGCTCCAGTTTTATCGGGCCCACATGGCCAAAGATAACCAGCGGAAGAAAGTGTCGGCAAAACCATGTCAATATTGTCGACACGGTAGGGTTGATGCACCCCGCGCGACCCGACATAGCCAACAGTCAGCGCCAGAGTGGACGTTAATTCGCGCGCCACGCTCAAATTCCATTGCATCACGTAATTTCTCTTCGGTTCAGGCTCGGCATAATAAGCAAGATTTGTATCCGTCTGGTTGGCCAGCAAGTTGTACGCTGAGGTGCTTACAGACGCCGGAGCAAAGGAACCCACAGGAAGATTTTCACCGACAATGGTTCGGGTGAAGGGCGCAGCGCGCTGAAATGAAAGCGTAAATTCATAAGGCAACGGCAGCACATCGAAGATCCCAAAACCCCCGCGGACCAATGTCTTTCCGCTACGCGGATTCCATGCGAAACCGAGACGCGGTTCAAAATTCCGAAGAGTTGGATTCTTAAACAATGGCCTTGCCCCAGAGCAGCCGGGAAAATCGTACTGGCACGCGGGCTGGGCAGAGGGTATGCCCGTTAAGCCCAGGTTGGGGAGGACCGAGGTCAATCCGTGGGCCTCCGTCGGCACTGTCAGCATTTCGTAACGTATACCGGCATTTAAGGTCAGGTTTTTTTGCAGCCGGATATCATCCTGCGCATAGGCTCCTAGCCGGGTCTGTCTTATGCCGATATCCAATGGCAATGGTGTCGAAGTCCCAGCAAATCGCGAGGGCACGTTGGTGAGAAATTGTGTCAACGAATCGAAACGGAATGCTCCGTTGATATTGCTCGCGGATAACTGGTTCGATTGCATCCGTTCCACTTCCGCGCCGAACTTAACGGAGTGCTTTCCCCGCGTCATTAACAAATCGTCCCCTGCCTGGTA
>DATAPT010000095.1:0-4314 GCA_036265065.1 Candidatus Acidiferrales bacterium
GGGATTTCTCGTGTCGCCATCGCCGGAGCGGTTCGATCCGACCAAAGGAGTGAATGGAAAGCCGGAAAGGAAAGTCCCGATTCCATTTACCTGCCAGCCGGATACAAATCTGCTTCTCAGTCGCGAGACATCGCTCATCCAACGCTGGTTGTGGCCGAAGGGAAGTTCATAGTCGGCGGAGATGCTGGCCTGGCTGGCCGGTGTTAAAGCAGATGGGCCCCAATCTTCGCGAAGGTTATTTCTATTTAAAATCATCTGCGTCTGGTTATTGGCTTGGGCTCCGGTTAATCCAGAATTCATATCCAGATTTTTTGCCCACGTATAGTTTCCGCGGAATTCAAGGCCTTTGCCCACGCGATGCGTCACGTCCGCTTCCAGGGCGTTGTAATTGCTGTTGCCTTCTGTGAGCCAGAAAAATCCGGCGGAGAGCCCGGGATTGGGCCTCTTTGTATTCGGGCCGGGAATATATACCGTCCCCATTGGCACAGTGCTCGCCACTGCTGCCGTGCCGCCCGCGGAGCAAGTGGGCGTCGCGCAAATCTGAGCGGGGATAGTATTGGGATCGACACTCAGCAGTCCATGCACGCCGAACGATCCAACGTAGGCGACGCGCAGCGATGTGCTTTGGTTCAACTGCTGCTCGATGGACAGATTCCATTCCTGCACTGCGGGCGTCTTTGCGTTCGATTGAATTCCTTGTGGCGCGAAGATGGTGCCCTTCGGCGGCGGGCCGGGATTAATAGGGAGAGTTTTATTGGGAGGGTTCGGTGGCACCGTCGGGAAAATCGCTCCCGTAAGCGTTTCCGCTCCGTTAAATGGCGGCAAAGAATTTTGCAGAAATGCGAGATCGTCAATCAGCGAGTAATACATGCCGTATCCGGCGCGCACGGCTGTTTTCCCGCTGCCGAATACGTCCCACGCGACGCTGAAGCGCGGGCTGAACAAACGAATTGCGTTGTTTTGCGTATAAACCGAGTTGCCGACGATGGGATTCGTCACAAGAACGCCTGCCGCACTTTCCACGTAGTTGGAAGCTCTTCCGTGAGCCTCATTCCAGCCGGTGGTAAATTCCTGACGGAGGCCAGCCTCGATCGTCACGTTGCGGCGCACGCGGATGGTATCGTCCACGTACCACGCGCCCATCAGGGAGCGCCAGCCAAGTTCCGTGTGCATGGGAACCACCTGGAAGTTGGTGACCGTGCCTTGCAGCAAAGTTGTTAGGCTCGCAAAAGTGGCCTGCCCCAGTTGCCGCGAGGCTGAGTCTTCATTGTCTTGCAGGCGCTGGAACCACACACCGAAATCCAACTGGTGCATCCCGTGAGTGATGCGAAGGTCGTCCTGGAATGTAAAAAGATTGCGATGATTGTTTACCCCTGCCGCATTGTTCGGTCCTGCGGAAGTAATCGACCCGTTCGCCGTGGTTGTTGCGCCGCCGCCGACCACGATTCCGCCAGGGCCCATCCCCGAAACAAAAGAAAGGTTAGAAGGTAGAGTAACGAGCGGAACGGAGGCCAGAGCAAAACTTGCGCGGGAAAAACCAAATGTAGCGATGTTCAGAACCGAATTGGTGATGAGGCGCGTTTCCGTCAAGCTCAGCACTTGCATGCGCAGCGGCGTGTACGACGCGAACAGGGGATCGGCAAGGGGGATGAGGCTGTTTCCGTCATCCACCGTAAAGGCGGCGGAAAGGGTGTCGTTGCCTCCGGCGTGATAATCAACGCGGGAAGTACCGAAATCTTCCCGAATGTGCGCATTCGGATTGTAAAAAGCTTTCGCCGTCCCGCTCGCCACCGTGGGAGAAGTATTCGCGCACGGGAGCCCAAGGGAATTTTTAGCCGCTGTGGGGACGGTTAGCTCAGGGCCATTCGCCACAGGCCAGAACGCCATGTAGCCCAGCATGAAACTGTTAAACTTGGGAACGGTTGCGGGGATTCCTGTACACGCGTCTGGGATCATTCCAGTTCTTGCCGATCCATCAGGGACAACGCTCACGCTCGTAATATTCTGTGACTGCCGGAATCCCTCATAATTGCCAAACACGAACAGGCGATCTTTTTGTAAAGGACCGCCAGCCGCTCCTCCAAATTGATTCCGGTGAAAAGGGGCAACGTTACCTTGATCGAAAGGACCGGGCGAATCGAAAGCGCTGTTGCGCACAAATTCAAAGACGGTGCCGTGAAATTCATTGGTTCCGGATTGCGTGACCGCGCTCACCTGAGCCCCGGCGCGCTTGCCATATTCAGCGGAGTAAGTATCCGTGAGCACGTTAAATTCGCGGATGCCGTCGACGCCCAGCAAATAGCCGCTCGTGCCGCCGGGGGTTACGGCGAGTTGGCTCGAGCCCATGTACTCAACGCCGTTCAGCAAGAATAAATTTTCACCCGTGCGCCGGCCTGCCACGGAAAACGTATTTCCGTTGCTCGTGCTGGTGTTGGGACTTTTCAGTGCGCTGTAGTTGATGGTGCCGGGATTGAGCGCAATTAAATCGTCAAAGCTGCGGCCATTCAGCGGCAATTCTTTAATTTGCCTTTCATCGACTACGCCAGAGACAGAGGCCGTCGTGACATTTACGACAGGCGCTTCACTTACCACGGTCACAGTTTCCGATGGGCTCAAGACAAGACTGACATTTATGACGGCTTGTTCGCCAACGTGGAGATCGATCCCGGTTCGTAAAAAAGGTTTGAACCCTTTTTGCTCGACTCTTAATTCTTGTTGTCCGAGAGGCAGCGAGAGGATTCGATAGCTTCCCGTATCATCGGAGGCCGTTTCGCGAGTCGCGCCGGTTTCCAGGCTTCTTACACTGATTTTCGCATCTGAAATAACGCCGCCCGTTTGATCAGTGATAGTTCCAAGGATCGAGCCGGTAACCTGAGCGCGCCCAACCACAGGAAAAATAGCCAGAGCAATCAGTCCCAAGCCGAGTATGCAGACACGATAACCCCCGCGGAAACCAAACTTTCTGCACCCCATAAACGCAATCCCCCCGAAAAGAGCGAATTCCCTGGACCCAACCCCACTTATCAAGCTGCGGAAAAACTCCACTTGCTGTCATTCCGAGCGAAGCGAGGAATCTCTTCTTCTTACTTTTCGCGCTTAGATCGATGAGAGATTCCTCGCTTCGCTCGGAATGACAGAATAAACTACTTTTTCTGCAGCTTGTTACACATGCGTTGCGGTCACGGCTTCGATGACCTGCCGATAGTAAGATTCATATAACGGAATCACGTCATTGGCACAATACTTTTTCTTGGCATTTACGCGGGCGGTTTTTCCCATGGCTCGGCCCCGGTCGGGTTGCGACAAAATTTCCAGGGCGTAGCGCGCTCCGATTTCCACTTCGCGGGGCGTGAAAAGGTAGCCGTCGATGCCGTGTTCGACGACTTCGGGCAGGCCGCCGACGTTGGTAGCCACCACGGGAACCTCGCAGGCCATGGCTTCGAGCGCGGCGAGGCCGAACGATTCCATGTCGGAAGGGAGCAGAAATAAATCGGCCTGCCCGAGAAACTGGTACACGTTGTCCTGCTTGCCGAGGAAATGAACGTCGCGCGTGAGTTTCTTTTTGCGGATCAGATGTTCGGCGGCGCCGCGGTCAGGACCGTCTCCGATCATCACCAGTTTGGCGGGCATTTTTTCGCGCACCATGGCAAACATTTCCACGACATCCGTGATGCGCTTTACGGGACGGAAGTTCGACAAGTGCATCAGAATCGGTTCGCCGTCCGGCGCCCATTCCGCGCGTAGAGCCTGATTGGGCTTGCGGCAATACAAATCGCAGTTCACAAAGTTGGGAATCACTTCAATCGGACGCTTGATGTCAAATTCCTCGATGGTGCGCTGTTTTAAATATTGAGAAATGGCTGTAACTCCGTCGGATTGCTCGATGGAAAATTTGGTGATGGGCAAAAAGCTGCGATCGTTTCCCACCAGCGTAATATCCGTTCCATGCAGGGTGGTGATGAATGGCAATCGCTTGGGCGCGGCCATCATGCGCGCGAGCAGGGCGCTGACGGAATGGGGAATCGCGTAGTGAACATGGAGCAAATCGAGGCTTTCGGACTCCGCTACTTGCATCATTTTTACGGCCAGCGAGAGCGCGTAAGGGGCATGGTCAAACAACGGATAGCTGGAAATTTCCACCTCGTGAAATTGAATCCGGTCGTTCGTGTCCGTCAGACGGATAGGTGGCGCGTAACTGATGAAGTGGATTTCGTGGCCGCGCGCGGCAAGCTCCATGCCCAATTCTGTCGCGACAACTCCCGATCCGCCGTACGTTGGGTAGCACGTGATTCCAATCTTCATTTGATTCGGGCG
>DATAPT010000096.1:0-7295 GCA_036265065.1 Candidatus Acidiferrales bacterium
CGATCGTGACTAGAGAATCCAGCACGATGGCTCCCGTCTCTTCGTCCAGCGAAATTTCCGCTCCCACAACACCGATTTCCCAGAACACGGGAACCAGTGTCAGGTCGCCCGCCTTGCGCAAATAAGCCCTGCCAACAATGCTGCAGCCTTCCATCTTGAAATATTTTTCGAGAATCTGCGCCATGGTCAGAAAAGTATCGCCGCTGCGCAAACCGCCGCGCTCTTCCAACAGCTTTTCCGCAGGTGCCGCGAACACTTCCTCGGCCATCACTTTTATTTGTGCGATGGCCTCGCGGCACGCTTCCAGCACGGCGCGGCCCATCAAGGTGGTTGTGCGGCTGGCGCCCGTGGAGCGTTCGAACAAAGTAACCGCCGTGTCCGATCCAATGAGACGAACTTTTTCCAGTGGCACGCCCATTTCTTCCGCCGCAATTTGCGTGAGCACCGTGTGGCTGCCCTGGCCGATTTCCGTGCTTCCGCTCAACACAGACACCGCGCCATCCGCGTACACCTGCACCATCGCCAGCGTGACCGGATGCGCACCCGCATCACTCGCCGAGCAGCACACCGAGCGTCCATGTCCCGGCTTCACCGGACGATCCATATGCAGCATTTGCGCGGCTTCGCGAATGTCTCCGGGAATATCCGCGTCGATCGGACGCATGCCCGGATGAATCGACTCGCCCGATTGCGCCAAATTCTTCAGCCGGAACTCCACTGCCTCGCAGCCCGTTTTTTCGGCGAGCTCATCCATCTGCGATTCGCCTGGAAAAGTGACTTGCGCGCCGCCCAATCCTCGATAGGAACTCGCGGGCACCGTGTTCGTGTACACTGCGAAACAATCAATCTTTACATTGGGAATGCGGTAGGGGCCGACGATGCGGTTGGCAGCCTTTCTGCACACCATAGGGCTGTTTTCCGCGTATGCTCCGGTGTTCAGATGAATCGTTGCCTGCCGCGCGACTAGATTTCCATTTGCATCCGTTGCCGTTCGAATCCGAACGCGCGCGTCGTCACCTCTCGTCGTGAGGAAAGCTTCTTCCACGCTCAATTGCAGCTTTACGGGACGCCCCGCTTTCCACGAGCAGGCCGCAACCAGCGGCTCAATTTTTGTGTAGGACTTGCTGCCGTAGCCGCCGCCAATGTAGGGCACGATCACGCGCACGCTGTTGAGCGGCAGACCAAATACTTGGGCGACATCGTGACGCACCATGAAGGGATGCTGCGCTGAGGAATAAACAGTGAGGTGTCCCTTGGCATCGAAATCAGCGATAGCAACGTATGGCTCCATCGCGTAGGCATAAACCATGGGGAAGTAAAATTCGCCCTCCGCGATATGCGCGGCTGAGGCGAACGCTGCGTCCACGTTTCCCCATGCGACATGGACCGCCTGGCAGATGTTTCCCGCCGCGCCCGGAAAATCGTCGAAGCCGCGGAAAGAGCCGTCGGCAAAATCTGTTTCATGGATACGCGGCGTTCCCTCCGCCATCGCGGTATCCACGTCGAGGATTGCGGTCATCTCCTCGTACTCGACTCTGATCATTGCGAGCGCTTCCTGCGCATCGAGTTCCGTTTCAGCGATCACTGCAGCGACGGGCTCGCCAACGAAACGCACTTGCCCGATGGCGATCAGCGGATGGTCTTTTACGCCGTGTCCGTAATAGGGATGAAGGCCCTTCAGGTCGTAGCCGGTTAGCACGTCGATTACGCCTGGGTGTTTCATTGCTTCAGCGGCATCGATGGAAAGAATTCGGGCGCGCGCAAATGGGCTGCGCAAAACTTTTGCCCACGCCATGTGCTCGAGAGCCATGTCACTTGTGTAGATCGCGCCGCCGGTTACTTTCGGAATGCCGTCTCCGCGCGGGACGGAATGATTAACCACTTGAAACTCTCTGATCGGCTTCACTGGCGGCCTCGCATTTCGTCCGCGGCCTGGCGAATCGCTTTCAGGATCGGCAAGTAGCCGGTGCAGCGGCACAAATTGCCGTTCATATGCGCGACGATCTCCGCATCTGACACGTTGCTGTTTTCGTCCAGCATTGCTTTCGCGGCCAGGATCATTCCCGGCGTACAGAATCCGCATTGAAATGAAAAGTGATCCAGAAACGCCTGCTGCAGGGGATGCAGCTTCCCGGTTTGGTCAGCCACGCCCTCAATCGTCGTGACGCGCTTTCCGCGAACTTCGTACGCAAGCAATGTGCATGCGCTGACGGGAAGTCCATCGACCAAAACCGTGCAACTGCCGCAGACCTGCGCTTCGCAGGAAATTTTCACTCCCGTCAAGCGGCAGCGGCCTCGCAAAACTTCGGCGAGCGACTCACGCTGCTCGATTTCCAGCCTGGTTTGCTTTCCGTTTAACTCAAAACCAATGTTCACTGCCGCTCCTTACGAGTCTCCTACGTTTTCCGTGGTTCCCAAAATTTATTCCGACGCATTCGATGCGGAACTCGCATCTGTGGCAAATTGCCCTTGAATATTTTTTGCGAATTCGGCAAACACTTGCGTCGTCCTTCGCCGGATTGGAACCGCTCCAAGCGTTGCAAGTTTTCCCAGCACTTCAATGGACGCTTCAAAATGCATTTGCGTTCCGCAAGAAACGGCGCTCAATACTGCTTGCATCGATCCGGTCATACGGTTGAGGCCCATGGAATCGGCGCCTTTAAGCAACGCTTTCAAGAGCGAAGGTTCAACTAATTCAGCGATGCGTACCTCCAGATTCATCGTGATCTTGAACGGACCGATTTTTTCACTCACCGTGGCCGCGTAAGCTTCGTTGCCTTCTTCCTTTAAAGGCGCGACATTTTCAACGCCCGGCAAAAGGCTCGTCAAACGCGGCGTGTCGCGCAAAAGTTTCCAGACTTCATCTACCGGGGCGTTGAGCGGCAATTCTTCCGCGAGTTTCAAAATCACGGCGTGATCTTCACCAATCTTTCCATCTCTGAAGATTCTACGGACAGCGACGGAAGTGGTTTTTAATTTCACAAAACATTATGTTTCGGAGTCTTTTGTATCATATCTCCGCTGCATTTCTGCGGGCATATTGCTGGCGGAGAGGGAATCTTTCGATTGGAAATCCGGTTCTAATCCCTGGTTTCGTACACCCAAATTTCCGCGCCTCGGTTCGCGCGAGCGGGAACCGCCAGGTAAAAGCTGTTGTGCTTTCCTACTTGCCCTGTGTACGCGCTGGTGCGCGCGCCGATGATCGTGGGAATTTTGGCGATGCGTTGGTAGCGGTTCGGATCGATCTGCTGATATACGAAAATGTAGCCTTCTCCGCTCGTGACATAAATTCGTTTGCGTTCGGGATCGAAGGACATGTCGTCTGTGTCGATCGCGCCGGGGAGGCTGGCGATCTCTTTGCCCGTATCCATATCCAGGACCAGCAGTCGAGCAGGTTTGCGGGCCGCAACAAACATACGGCGATTTGCTTCGTCCAGCGCCATTGGGAAATTGGTGCCGGCGCTTTGCAGCTTCCATTTCTCCATCTTGTGTGTGTTCCGGTCGATGACGGCAATCTGGCTGATTGAGGCGAGGTTGACGTAAAGTTTGGATCCCTTCTCCTCGAGCTGGAATGATTCAGGGTGAGCGCCAAGTTTAAAATCTTCGCCGATCTTTTTGTTCGTGGTCACGTCAAACACTCCGATCGCGCTTTCGGCGTCGTCGCCGTAGCCGACATAGACGCGTTTTGCCACAGGGTCGTAACGCAGTTGATCGGCGTCGTCGGAATATTTCACCGTATCAATCAGCTTGTAAGTGTCCGCATCGAAGACCTTGCACGAGCCATCGCCTTCACTCGCCACTACGATGCGGTTCGAGTCCGGCAAATATGCCACCATTTGCGGCTTGATGAATCCCTCCATGATGCTATGGACTCGCCTACCGCGCGCAGTATCGATGACTTCCACGCTGTCATTGCCATACACCGCGGCGAATACACGGCCTCCGCTGTTATCCACTGCCATGTGGTCGAATCGACCCTCTACTCCCGGGACAGGAATGATGCGCACCAAAACCAGCGGCGCGGTTTCATCGGTCGGCAGGGTCTCCTGTGCTGCCGCGCAAATGGAAAATAGCAACACGCACAAAACTAACCAGATGGGACGGAACGATTTCATGTCAGTCTCCTCGCGATTTTTCAATTCTGTGTCGAAATAATTTCTCTTAGAGATTTACCCGCCGCTTCATTTCGATCGACGCGCCCGTGAGCAAAATATGAGGGTGCAGCACTGGTGGATATCCCGCCTACCGTGATTCACTGTACGTTGTAAACGAGGATTTTAGCCTGCACATGTCCGTAAGGAGGAACGGCCACGTAGAGGCGGTTCTGCGATTTAACCAGCGCGAGGTTCTTTCCCATAGGCCCTGTTGCGACCTTCGCGATGGATTCATAGTGATTGGGGTCGGTCTGGTGAAGGACTTCGATGAAGCCTTCTGCGGACGTGATGAAAATGCGACCACTTTCCCGGTCATAAAGCACATCGTCCGTGCCTTTAGCGATTGGGACAGTGACGACAAGTTTCCCTGTTACCGAATCCATTACGTTCAGAGTCCCGCTTCGGCAAGTAACGAACAATCGCTGATGAGCCTCGTCGAGATCCGCGGCGACACAAAAACTTCCGCCGGATACGGGCCACGTTGCCATGACGGCTTTCGTACTCCTGTCAATCACGTCGACTTCCTGTTTGTTCGGAACCGTTATAAAGAGCCGCGATCCCGATTTCTCCATGACCATGTGTTCAAGACGTCCGGTATCGAACTTGATGTCACCAACTCGTTCGTCTGTGTCTGTGTTAAAAATCGTCAACAATGTGTAGCCGAGCTTGGCAAAATCGCCACCGTTCGTGAAGTAAAGATAATGTGTTGATGGATCGTAATCCATGGAATCCGCATCGGGCAGCATCTTTACTGACTTGATCAACTCATACGTCGTGCCATCGTAAATTCGGATCGCACCGACTGTGCGACTCCCGTCGGTGGCATAAATCTTATTTACATCTGGGCGATAAACCACGTTATGTGACATCGCAAATCCGTCGAGGCTGTGGAGCAATTTCCCTGACGCCATTGAGTAAATCTCAATTGTTCCATCGTTTTCGGCAACCACAAAAAGCCGGCCGTTCTTCAGGTCAATCCCAAATCGATCGAAGTGGCAGGTCATCACGGGCATGAATTCGGTGTCCACGGATTGCGTTAATTGTTCTTTGCTCTGATCCGGGTTGTGGCACTTGATCTGAGGCATCGGGATTGTCTGCACTAGCTTCAGCGGGGGAGCCGTTTGGGCTAAGCACGTGACGCCTGTGCATGCGATGAGCCCGGCAAAGAGCAACGATTGCGAAATACGAAAGTGAGTTTTCATTCTTGGTTTCCTCCGAAAGTCTTCACGCTTTGCACTTCGGATCTTTCCAAAAAGACCAATTCTTTTTGCAAAATGTAATTGAGAAATCAGGAGCCGCCCCGCTCCCTATTGTGGCTTATTAATACACCGTATCTTGGCAAGAGATGTAGAAAAAAAGACGAAAGGTCAGTCGGCTGCCGTTTCCGATTCCTCAGGCGGTTTAATCGCCCTGAAGCTTTTGTAAAGTAAAAGGTCATACACGATCTTCAATGTGCCGGCGATGAAGAATGGTGCGCTGATCAGCGATGGACGGGCAAACATAAAGCCTGCCAGGACAGGTGCCAGCGCAGCGCCTGTAGTTCGTGACACTCCAGTAATGCCGGCTGCTGCCGATCGTTCGTGCGGAGGGACAACGGACATGGTGTAAGACTGGCGCGTGGGCACGTCCATTTGGCTGATGCTAAAGCGCAGAAATAGCACGGCGACCGCCAGCGGCAGACTCGGCATCAGCGGAATAAGAATGAGCAGGATGTTGGAAGGCAGGTGCGTAAAGACCATTGTCCTGACCAGGCCGATGCGCGATGCCAAACGCGAGGCGAGAAGCGCGGAAATTCCCGATAGCAAATTCGCCACGAAAAAAATGACGCCGAGGCTTGCCGGCGTCAACCCAAAACGGAGATAGAACCAATACGCGGCGAAGCTCTGCACCACGAAGCCGCCGCCGAAGGAGTCCAGCGCAAAAAGGCCGGACAGCTTGAGCACTACATGGTAGGAATGGCCGACGCCAAAAAACTTTCGCAAGCCCGCGGAAATATCCGGACTTTCGTGCAAGGCCACTTCCGCTGCAGAAGTTAGTCGATAGAAAGCAAACAACAACACAACGCCGAGCATTGCATAGAGCACAACAATCGCGCGATAACCTCCAAGGGTCGTTATTGCGGTTTTTTGAAGTGCGTGTGTGATGGCGCCCGTGGCTAAAGCACCGAGAGCTGTGGCGAACGAACCGGCAAGCGTGTACCACGCAAACACTTGCGTCCTCGTTTTCTCGGAAATGACGCTGGAGAGCGCAGCCTGTTCGATCGACAGAAATGGTCCAACTTCATTGCCACTAGGACTGATGACGCCGATGGTTGCGGCCATCGTCAGCCACAGGAAGCTATGCGTGATCGCGAAAACAGCGCCCGCGGCAATCATAAGCGCGGCGCCCACGATGAGCATGCGTCGCCGGCCGATCCGATCGGCGCGAGTCGTAAGATAAAATGAAATGACCGTATCTCCGACGAGGGTAAGCGTAAACAAGACGCCTGTCTGGGCTGTGCTCAGGCCGAGGTCCGTGAGGTAGAACACCAAAACAACGGACAAGGAGCCATACGCAAATAAGCGTACGAATCGCGTAAGGAACAGGATCGCTACATCACTTGTAAAATGTTGAGACCTGTTATTTTTTGTGGGGATGGTTACCATGGTCCGCGTAATCGGAAAATTTCCACTTTTTCTCGCTCTTTCCCAAACCTTCGCGGCCAAGTGATGGCTGAACCAGGCAGGGAAGATCATGCATTGTTATATACCGGGCTTATTCGCGATAAAAGTGAAACGATCGATTAGGTAAGTGGGATTTCACGCGGGATAAATTATTATTTCCAAATTCAAAGAATGAGCCCTGTTATGCTCCGCCCGATTATGCGCTTTGCGAACGAATGCCAATTTCGGTTGCAGCATCATTCACTTCGTCTGTCACAACTGTGAAATTGGCCAGCTCGGCCATGCCAAATGAAGTGGTGATCGCCACATCGGCGGCGTCGCGTCCGGTGGCCATCAGGACGCGTCCTATGCGGGGATTGTTGTGGCGCGCATCGAACGTCCACCACCTTCCTTCCAGAAAGACTTCGAACCACGCGCTGAAGTCCATCGGAGCGGCCGAAATCGGTACGCCTATATCTCCCAGATAACCAGTGGCATG
>DATAPT010000097.1:0-8060 GCA_036265065.1 Candidatus Acidiferrales bacterium
CGGACAAAAAGTGTCAAAACTTTTCGCGCGCGTCCACTGCTTATCGAAGGCCTGGTAATCGCGCGCGCTGACGTCATTGAGCAGCGTGTAGCCGGCAACATAAGGCTTGTAATCGGCCCCATCGGGCAGCATGTGGCAGTGGCGCGACATGATGACGGCTAACTCGCCTTCAAAATCGATACGCTGTACTTCGGGCAGCAACTCGATCGTATCGTCCTGCCCGATAAGCGAGGAGGGTGGCTTGAGAAAAATCAAAGGTTCCTTGGGAGGGGCGTTGTTGAATTCCGCCGCGTGGTCGAGATAATTCCTGCCCATGCAAACGATCTTGCTGGGATTGACGGGCGGAAGGAGTTTCACGTCCGCCAGCGGATAAGACTTGGTCGTTTCTTCCCATTTTCCGACGATATCGCCTGAAACCTGGCGAACTGTTTCGTCGGTAATAATGCCCTGAAAAATTTCCGCATGCGCGGAGTGTGAAGCTTTTTCTTTTAGTTGAAAACGACAGAGTTTCATTGTGTCTTTTGTCCTTTTTATTCGTTCCGGATTTAAAAATTTATAAGTGCCCGGGAAATCCACGGGCGATTTTCATTCCCGGGATAATGAATCCATTTTAAAAAGCAGAGCCTATTGAGTGCCTCTATTTAAGGAACGTCTGCCACCACGGCGGAACTCATGGGGCTTTCGTTGCCTGCCCGGTCCAGGGCGGATACACGATAATAATACCGCTTGCCGGGCTGTACGGAAATATCACGAAATGCGGGGCTCGGCAATATTTCCGAGTTGATGCGTTCACCGGGCGCACCTTCTCGATCACTCCGGTATACAAAATACCCCGCTAAATCTTCTTCCGTGCTGATCGCCCAGGACAATTCCACGTAGGCAGGAACCTGTTGAGACGCGGGAATGACGGCGATTTCAAGGCCACTGGGAGTAGCCGGCGGGAAAATATCTCGCGGCGTGACGAGCGTTGGAACTGAATCGGCGGACTCGACGGAATCTGCTCCGTATTGTGCAACGGATCGCACGGTGTACACGTAAGGAGTTCCAAACTCGAAATGCACATCGCGAAATTCAGTTCCGGAAGAGGATCCTTGCAGTTCCAGGGGCAATTTCAATTTTGCCTTTGATACGTCCTCGGAAATGAGTGTTTCCCCTGGGCCCGTTACACCGCGATATACGCGATACGTCACTGAAGAAGTTCCAGTTGGCGGATTTACAGCAACCCAATGGACGATCAATGTGGGCTCCGTGACTTCCACTTGGACTTCGCGCGGGGAATCCGGCGCGGGATAAATTCGCCCCGTGACGATATTGGAATCGGCGGAAGCGCGCGCCCGATTTGCCCTGGCACGAACTTTATATGCCGCCGATGTTCCCGGTACACGTGAGAAATCTTCCGCGGTCAGGGGATCGCGAAATTCAAAGTGCTCTCCCTTTAGATATTGATCCACTTGTTCGGAGGGAATGGTATAGGCCAATCGCCAGGCGGTTTGTTTCACCGGAATCCCGCCCGGAGGCAGCTCGGCGCGATAAATTTCGATTGCCGGATGCTCCGCAAGGGTTTCGTGATCTGTCGACCGGGAGGGTAGTGTGAAAGCGAGAGCGAACGAATTGCCAGACTGGCGTGCAGAGAGATCCGATACGGCGACGGGGACGATGGGTTGGCGCGGTGTCGGTTCGCCCGGTGCGGCGCACCCTACGATCGCCAGAACGCTCGCGAGCACACAAGATTCGAAGGCGAGGCGCGCGGCGGCGCGAATCATCGTTTCACCATTGCGTCAGAGAATATACCGGCTGAGGTCCTGGTTCTTCACGATATCCGCAAGCTGCTTGGTGACATACGGGCCGTCTATTTTCACATTCTTTTTCTTCAGGTCCGGCGCGTCGAAGGAAATTTCATCAAGCACTTTTTCGAGGATGGTGTGCAGGCGGCGCGCGCCGATATTTTCCGTCTGCTCGTTCACGGTGACGGCGAAACGAGCGAGCGTGGCGATGGCGTCTTCAGAAAAATTCAGCTTCACTCCTTCGGTGTCCAGCAGCGCAACATACTGTTTGATCAGCGCATTTTTTGGCTCAGTGAGAATGCGCACGAAGTCCGCTTCGGTCAGCGCTGTGAGTTCTACGCGAATGGGCAACCTGCCCTGCAGCTCGGGGATCAAGTCAGACGGCTTGCTGATATGAAATGCTCCCGCGGCGATAAATAAAATGTGGTCCGTGCGAATCATGCCGTAGCGCGTGTTGACCGTCGTTCCTTCGACGATGGGAAGAATGTCGCGTTGCACGCCTTCGCAGGACACGTCCGGGCCGTGGCCGGATTCGCGCCCGGCAATTTTGTCGATTTCGTCGATGAAGATGATGCCCATCTGCTCCGCGCGCTCGACCGCCAGGCGCGTCACCTGATCCATGTCCAGCAATTTATTTTCTTCTTCCTGGATCAGGTAATCGAAAGCTTCGGCAACCGTCATTTTGCGGCGCTTTTTTTGTTGCCCAAAAATTCCAGAGAGCATGTCCTTAACGTTGATATCCATTTCCTCAACGCCCTGGCTGGAGATGATTTCAAATGCGGGCGTCGCGCGCTCACGGACTTCCACCTCCACCAGGCGCTGGTCAAGCTTGCCGTCCCGCAATTGCGAACGAAGTTTTTCGCGCGTGCGGTCCATCTGGTCAGGCTTCGGCCCTTCGATCCGGGGAGCGGGCACGCTCAGCGGGTCCATGGAAGGGGGAGGAGGAGATGAAGGGAGGAGCAGATCAAGGACGCGCTCTTCCGCCGCATGTTCCGCGCGCTCGGCCACTTCATCCAATTTTTCCTCGCGCACCATGTCGATGGCGGTTTCGACCAGGTCGCGCACCATGGATTCCACGTCACGTCCAACGTAACCGACTTCGGTATATTTGGAGGCTTCCACTTTGACGAAAGGACAACCCGCGAGGCGTGCCAGGCGGCGAGCAATTTCGGTTTTGCCGACCCCGGTGGGTCCAATCATCAAAATATTTTTGGGCAGAACATCTTCCGCCATTTCAGGCGTGAGCTTCTGGCGGCGCACGCGGTTGCGCAGGGCCACGGCGACAGCGCGTTTTGCGGCGGCCTGTCCGACAATATATTTATCCAGCTCGATTACAATTTCGCGCGGGGTGAGTTCGTCAAAAGACGGTTCGGTCGCGGTTTCCGGTTCGTGCTGTTCTCCGGGAAGATAGATCACCATAGTTTACGTTCCGCCTTCCGAAATCGTGTAGGGCCGGTCATTTCCGGCGATCTTTCCATTTCAAATTCTAAAAAGCAAAATTCCCGGCAAGAGGCCGGCGCTACAATTCCTCAAGAGTGAAATTCGCGTTCGTGTAAATACAAATGTCGGCGGCGATTTTCATCGCTTCCTGTGCGATATCTTTGGCTGACATTTTGGTGTGCTTTGCGAGGGCTCGGGCCGCGGAAAGCGCGTAAGGGCCTCCGGAGCCGATGGCGCAAATACCGTCATCGGGCTCGATCACGTCGCCATTTCCTGAAACGAGAAAAGTGGATTTGGGATCGGCGACAACGAGGAGCGCTTCCAGGTGGCGCAATGCGCGATCCTTGCGCCATTCTTTCGCGAGTTCGACGGCGGACTTGGCCAGATTGCCTTGATGTTCCTGCAGCTTTCCTTCAAAGCGTTCAAACAGAGAGAGCGCATCCGCGGTGGAACCGGCAAATCCGGCCAGAATTTTTTCGTTAAACAAGCGGCGCGTTTTTCTCGCCGTGTGTTTCATGACGTGGTCGCCCATGGTGACCTGTCCGTCCGCGGCAATCACCACTTTATTGTCGCGACGCACGCAGAGTACGGTGGTGCCATGCATCGGCGGAAACTTATGGCTCGTTGGCATCTGAAGATTATACCGCGACCTGCTGTTGCGACCAACGTGGGGGTTCAAATCCGTTCAGATTTTTAATTGAGTTTCGGCCTTTACCTGAGCAACCGGTGGAATTGCCGGCGCCTCAGGCTCGACTCCGCGCCACCCAACAGATTTGCCCTGCACCGCGCCCATGATCGAGCGGAACAGGACGTAGTACATCATCTGGCGATAGTAGAAGCGCTGCAGGAGCAGCGGCCACAGGAGGGACCAGTCTTCATGCCGCTCCAGAGTGAACGCCACAATGCAGGTCAGGAAATCAATGAGCATGAAACCGATGAAGAATACGAGCGAGCGCTGCACGTCCGCCGCTGTATAGAATTGCGGCAGATGCATGAAGTGAATGAACGAAGCGCCGTACAACACGAGCGAACCGATAAAGAGCAAATCAATCATGGGAGAGAACAACGGCAACAGCAATTGAAACAAAAACATGTTGGGAAGCGCAATCCATCCCAGGGTTCCATACTTCATCCGTCCCAGAGTGTCGCGATGCTTCCAGAATGCCTGCAAAGTTCCGAACGTCCAGCGGAAGCGCTGGCGAATAAGTGTCGAGGCCGTTTCAGGAGCATTCGTCCAGCCGATTGCTTCCTCTTCATAGTCGATCTTCCAGCCCGAGCGGCGAATCGTGATGGTCAGGTCCGTGTCTTCCGCCACGGTATCAGCGCTGAAGCCGCCCGAATCATTGATGGCTTCCGCGCGCCACGCGCTGAGAGCTCCGGGAACTACCGGAATGCAATTGAGCAAATCGAAGGCGCGCTTTTCCAGATTCTGGCTGGTTACATATTCAAGGGCCTGCCACCGCGTGAGCCAGCTGATGCGATTGCCCACTTTTACATTTCCGGCGACGGCGCCCACTCGCGGATTGACGAAATGGCGGACGAGCTTGCTGATTGCGTCAGGCTCAATCGCCGTATCGGCATCAATCGTCACGATCAGGCCGCTCGATGCTTCCGCTTGCCCGTGCGATAGCGCGGCCGATTTTCCGCTATTGGGCTGGTGAATAATTCGCACGGCGGGATTTCGCCCAAATTGCGCGTCCAGCAAATCCCCTGTGCCGTCATTCGAACCATCATCCACGACAATCACTTCGAGCTTGGGGTAATCGGACTCGAGCACGGAATTGACCGTGTAGACGATGACATCTTCTTCGTTGTACGCGGGAATCAGCACGCTTACGACCGGTTGAAAATCCGGCTGGTCAGGTGGCGATGGCCGCAAGCGTTCGATGACTGCGAGCAGCCCGACGATAATTGCGCGGCAGCTAACGAGGCCAATTCCCAGCACGAAAATAAATGCAACGCTCAGCCGAGACCATTCGTACATCGTAAACATCAGACCGTCCGCGTGCGCGAACAGGCGTTCACGAAAGGTGAGCGGCGGCATCAATTGCGCGCGCGTCTGTCCAACTAGCTCTGAGACGGGAACGATCTGGAAGCCGGCAGCGCGCAAGCCGTCAATAATTTGCGGCAGTGCCAGAACGGTTTGCGTGCGGTCTCCGCCGCCATCGTGCAAGAGAACAATGTTGCCGCCATTCGAACGCGCCTGCTCCAGCACGCGCCGCACAATTACTTCCGCGGGGGCAGGAGGAACTCCGTTGGGTTCGCCCCAATCGTGTGGATCGATTCGCGCGCCGACGATCAGGTAGCCCATGGATTGCGCGATGGGCAATTCCGAAACTTCGTCTGCCGTTTCCGGTTGATGGTCGATGCCGTAAGGAGGTCGGAACAGAAGCGTCTTTACGCCCAAGGTGCTGTTCAGCAGACGCTCGGTTACGTTGAGCTCCACGTCAATTTGCGTGCGCGAGATTTCGTTCCATCGCGGGTGCGTATAGGTGTGATTTCCGATTTCGTGCCCGTCGGCATATTCGCGCCGAATTATTCCCAGCGCATCATTGGCGCTGCTTCCGATTACAAAGAATGTGGCAGGCGCTTTTTTCTCTTTCAAAATATCCAGAATTTTTGGAGTGAAAGTTGTGTCCGGCCCATCATCGAAACTCAGCGCCACTTTGTAAGGCGCGGCGCCCATCTGGAAAATGCGGTAGGAGGAGGGAAGCGTTTCGAAATTATCCTCCACAATATTTCCGGAAGCAGCATCGAAGCGAATTTCGCGTTTTCCTTTTTGCGGCGTGTCCGCGAATTTCCAGATGTCGCCGTCGCCTTCAAGAATCAGATCGTAGCCCGGTGGCATATCTTGGAGCTTGGCGCGGTCCGTATCGGTGGCGCGCGCGATATCCCAAATTGGCCATACGGATGGATCTTCGGACCCAAGGCGCCAAATCGCCGTGCCCTGCACGCCGACTCGCTCCGCCGCGCGCAATTCGTTGTAAGCCGTTACTCCATCCAACATCCAGACGTGGTGAACGAAGTTGTGTTCATCCGAGTAGGAGTAATTTGGATTGAGTGAGTCGGAATCGAACTGAACTGTGGCTTCCGATTCCGTCGCCGTGACGATCGACTCCTGGAAACTTTCAACCTTGGCCTGTTCATGCGCTTTCAATCCCGCTTTGCTTGGCCAGTCATAGGCGTAACTCGCGATACCCATTACAAGTTTTGAGGGCGGGACAAGTTTCGTAATCGCATCAATGTTTTTTACAAACCAGTCCTGTCCGGCAATTGGGCCCGGAGCGGAGGTGCGCCAGTGCTGGTCATAGTTCATCAGAATCACGGCGTCGGCGGATTTTCCGATTCCCGCGTAATCGTAAATCCAATCCGCCGCGGGCAGCGCCACCATGAGTTTCAAATTCGATTTGTGCAGCTCGGTGGCGAGTTCGGATATAAACTGGCTGAAATCCTTCTGGCTTTTATCCGGAATTTCTTCAAAATCGATGACCAGTCCTGCAAAATGATTTTGCGTGAGATATTGGATCGATTGCTGTTCGAGGTTGGCGCGCGCCGCGGGATTTTTGAGCATGGCCGCCATTTCATCCGTGAGCCAGTTGGTCCCGTCGGAATTGTTCAGCAGGGGCATGGTGGGAATTTTGATGGGCGGCGTCTGCTGTTGCAGTGTCTGTTCCCAGGCAGCGAGTTTGGGATCGGCTTCCACTTCCAGGCGGCCGGTTGAGGTGATCGAATGCAGGCGCTCTGGGATGAGCAAGTCGATATCGTGGAAGTGCTGTTGAAGCGCGGCCAGCGACGTTGGATCCCAACTGACATAAAATGCTGCTCGCAGGGGATCGTAGGTGGCGGGCATCTGGCCCAGCGCCTCGATGCGGCGTTGCCGTCCCGTTCGTTTCAGCGTAATTTTGGTTCTGGTTTTTTCGCGCACCGGATGGAGAGCCGAGCGGTTTGTGGGAAGCAGCGGCTCAGGCAACCGCGGACTGACAAGAACGTTGATCAGAAACGTGATGGAAAGCAGAGTAAAAAGCGCGCCGCAAACTTCCAGAATACGGCTGGTGCGCCGCCAACGGCGGCGCTGCGCATCGTAGAATATTGGTTTGCGCGGCTTCATACTTTCATCTCAAGAGAACCTTCATGCCCAAATGGTATCGATGACGAATTCATCTGACACAGCATCCGCCAGCCGGAAAGGGATGATCATACCCGCACGGCGCGACAACGTCACGAGGGTTTGCGTACACACGTTCCTGGCAATCACCGTAGCAATGGCGCTGCGTTTATTTTTCGTATTGCGGTTCCCAGGCCCCTCCGACGATAGCGAAATGTACATCCAGTTTGCCCGCACACTGGTCGATAACCACGTTTACGGTTTTTGGCTGAATGGCCAGCTGATTCCGACGGATCTCCGAATGCCCGGATATCCAGCCTTCCTTGCCGGGGTAGGAATACCGTTTGGACGCTCCATTCGAGCCATTGAGTTGTCTCAAGCCGCGCTCGACGCCCTTACCTGTATTTTGACGGCTACGCTGGCAGCAACGTTAGCACCTTCCGCGGCACGCCAGCGTGTGTGGATTGTAGCTCTATGGCTGGCCGCCACTTGCCCCTTTCTTGCGGATTACTCGGCCGTGGTATTGACCGAAACATTGGTGGCCTTTCTCGCTGCGGCGGCGCTTTGCTGCTTTGCCATCGGCCTCAGGCAGGAAATCACCCGGTTGGCTGTGCGCGACGAACGAGGCCTTCTAACCCCCTTTGGATTCGTACTTCTGGGAGCATTTTTAACGGGTATTGCAACTTTAGTCCGCCCTGAAATGCCTTTGCTTTTGGTCGTTGCCGCCGTTA
>DATAPT010000098.1:0-3826 GCA_036265065.1 Candidatus Acidiferrales bacterium
TGCTCTATCCCGAGCCACGGTATTAATTAACGATTTTTCTTTGGGGATTGGCGTGAACATGTGAACTTTTTCATTTTTTCCTTATTCCACAATTTAAAATTGTAATTTTACTTTCCGTTATTACATGATTATTTGGAACTACGGATCATGAAAGCATTTCACGCGGATATCTTCGCCGAAACGAAAAGAATATGGCCAAACAGCTCCGCATTTCGCCTGAACATTGCACATAGAATTACGCGTGCACAGGAACTTACACCGGCACTCTCCCCGATTCGTATTGCTTCAGCTTGCGGTACAGCGTGGTTTTTCCAATGCCGAGCAGGCGCGCGGCGGCCAGCTTGTCTCCGGCGGTTTCCTGCAATGCACGGAAAATGGCGCGGCGTTCCAGAGTTTCCAGCGGCATCAGTTCATCGACGTCTGCAATATTTTCAGAGGAAACGTACTGAAGATTCGAGGGCAAGTCGCCCACGTGCAGGATGGGGCCCGAGCCGAGTGCCACGGCGCGCTCGATGGCATTTTCCAGTTCGCGAATGTTGCCCGGCCAATCATAGGACGTGATCCGGCGCATGGCATCCTCGGAAATGGTGTGAATCGGGCGCGTGGGATCGGAAAATTTATCGAGGAACGTATTGACGAGAAGCGGAATGTCCGCCTTTCGTTCGCGCAGCGGCGGCAATTTAATTTGCACCACGTTGAGACGGAAATACAAGTCCTGGCGGAAAGCTCCGGTGCGAATGGCTGATTCCAGATCGCGATTGGTGGCGGCGATGATGCGCGCGCGAATGCCAACGCGCTCGTTCGAGCCTACAGGCTTGATTTCATGCTCCTGCAGCGCGCGAAGCAATTTCGATTGCAAGTCGACGGGCAGTTCGCCGATCTCATCCAGAAACAATGTTCCATCGCCCGCGGCTTCGAGCAAACCCTGCTTGGAATGCTGCGCGCCGGTAAATGCGCCCCTGACGTGGCCGAACAACTCCGACTCGATCAGCGTGGGCGTGAGCGACGAGCAATCCACCGGAGCAAACGGTTTATTTTTGCGCGGGCCCGAGAAATGAATCGATCGCGCGACTAATTCTTTTCCTGTTCCGCTCTCGCCAAGGATCAATACCGGGTACGTATGCAGAGCCACTTTCTGGATCAGCTTGTAAACGCGCTCCATGCGCGGCAAAACACCGACCAGGCCGCCAAATCCGGGGCGGCTGCGCAACTCCTCACGCAGCAGGCGATTTTCCTGCCCCATTTCGATCGTGTGCGCCAGGCGATCGAGCTTGGCGCGCAATTCATCCACATGAAACGGCTTGGTCACGTAGTCCGCCGCGCCGAGACGCGTGGCTTCCACCGCCGTGGCAATCGTCCCGTATTGCGTGAGGACGACAACCGCGGTCTCAGGATTATTCGCGCGGACTCGTTTCAAGAGCTCGAGGCCGCCGATTTGCGGAACCTTCAAATCCGTAACCACAATGTCGACCGGATATTGGTCAAGTATGGCGATGGCATCCTCGGTGGTCGGCGCGACGTAGACGTTAAAGCCTGCGTCTCCGGCCACGTCACGGCATAAATCCCTTGTTGAAAGTTCATCGTCAACCACCAGGAGACTGAAAGTCGTGCTGCGTGAAGTAAGTGAGTCCACTCTCGTTCCGGTTTCCATGTGGAACCTCTTTTCAAATTGGGAGCAACAATCGTGCCAAATCCGGAGGAAGCACTAAGGCAATTCACTTCTGTCACTTATCGTGACACAAGATTCATATGCACGGAATTCTATTGCCGAATCGGGAAATAAAGCAAGCTGTTTTCCGCATTCCGGCGAGTAATTCCTTTGCTTTGCATGAGGAGCAAGAACGGGAATCGTCCGGGTGTCAAAAAGGCACAAATCTTGACAGCTGGAGAGTTCAAACGAGCACTATTTATGAATCCACATATTTATTTCATGATTAAACAATTTAATCTGAACTTTTAGTGCTTAACGACCCACTCCACCTCATAAAGCCCATCGGTCGCAGAGGCAGCATAAATTGCGCCGGAAATTTCGGTTAGTGCAACTGCAATAAAAAAGTCGTCGCTAGCGCTTCCGCCTGCTCGGCTCCATGTCCTGCCAGCATCAGAAGATAGGTACAGACCACCGGTGCGCATGGAAGCAGCAAAGATTGCACCGTTGGCGGTGAAATCCTGAACGGGTACGGCAGGCAGGCCTGCTCCGGCAACGTCCCACGTTTTACCCCAGTCGCGTGAAATGTACAGGCCAGTGTGGGCAATTGCGACCAAGGTATTGTCGTCAGCGGGTTGATCGACTAATGCAAGAGCGCCGCCTGATGCCAGCGGTAAATCATGCCACGCCCAGGATTTTCCCGAATCGTCCGAGTACAGCATTCCGCGCTGCGATACAACACGGATGCGCCGTTCGTCGGAGGAAACTCGAACCGATTGAAGAGGAAGATCAATCAGGGATCCCGCTTGTCTCGTTTTCCAGGTGAGGCCGTGATCGTCTGAAACGAGTAAGCCGGCGCTGGTTGCTGCGTACCAAATAGTTGAGCGGAACTCGATGTCCGATACAACGAAAGGTAGTGGGGCGCTTGCTGCGGCCCCTTTGCGCCCAACTTTCGAATTCGCCGGGCCGGATTTCGCTGAATCGTTCGAATAAACGCCGATTCTTTTCCAGCTTTTTTGTGCCCTGTCGTAACGCATGAGTCCTCCGCTCGAAAGTGACGCCCACCATGCAATATCAGGAGCCACAAAAATGCGCTGGACTTGCTCGGCGCGAAGTCCAGGGCCGAGAGACGACCACGATTGGGCGCCATCGTCAGTGGCAAGAGCAGAATCAGGAGCATGAGCGATCACGGCAAGAATTTTCCCGGGGCGATTTCGATTCGCGCCCAGGGCAACAATTTGTCTGTGTTCGAATCCCGCGTTGGCGTCCTCGAAATGGTCGCCAAAGCCATCACTCGCAAGAACTCCGCGGTCTTCCGTTCCGATCAACACCCTGCCCGGATCGCCTTTAGATACCACCACGGTGTTAATCACCCACGATTCAGGAGTGGTGCGTCTCCAAGTCATGCCGCCATCTTCCGTCTTCCATAAGCCCTCCGAAGTGGCGGCATAAACATGGCCCGGATGATTCAAATCCTGCGTAATTGCGTAAGTGCGGCGCGCGGTGTAGGGGATTCCCTGAATTTTTCGCCAATGGCCGGCGCTGTCATCGCTTTGATAAATCCCTGAACAGGCGCTGGCATACATTCGCCCGGTTTTTTCGACGTCGATCAGCAGGCTCATGACGTCCGAATCATCAATCATCCCCTGATGAATCGGATTCCAGGTTCGCCCGCCGTCACTTGTCTTCCAGGGAAGATGAAAAGTTCCCGCATAAATGATTTGCGGATTGCGTGGATCGATGGCCAGCGAATCGAGGTTGCGCAGCTCTTCGTGATTTTCAGGAGAAATGCGCTGCCAGGTTTCAGACGCGTCATCGGAACGATAGATACCACGCAAGGTTCCCGCCACAAGCACATCGGGATCGGACGGGGCCATGGCGAGCGTCCGCACCGCTTCTCCGCCGAGGCCTGCTTCACTCCATGTGCGGCCTCCGTCTAGGCTGCGGAATACTCCACCGCCTGCCGCGGAATCCCGCGTCCAGGAAGCTGCAAACAATTTATTTCCATTTCGAGGATCGACCACGATGGAGGTAATTACCGTGTCGGCGCGCGTGCTCGCTCGTCCGAGAAGTTTCCAATGCGCTCCGGAATCTTCCGAACCAAAAATGTGTCCGTCCGCCGTGCCCAGAAAAATTCGCTCCATGCGCGAAGGATCAGTGGCGAGGACGCGCACATCG
>DATAPT010000099.1:0-1680 GCA_036265065.1 Candidatus Acidiferrales bacterium
CAATTTTACAAGATCGAGGCCCGTTACCATTTCCGTGACCGGATGCTCCACCTGCAGGCGCGTATTCACTTCGAGAAAATAAAAATTGCGTGGGGCGTCCGCCAGAAATTCCACTGTGCCTGCATTCGTGTACGCAGCTTCTTTTGCGAGACGCACAGCGGCTTCGCCCATGGCGCGGCGCAAATCCGGCGTCATGACGGGAGACGGCGATTCTTCGATTACCTTTTGGTGTCTGCGCTGGACCGAGCATTCGCGTTCACCGAGGTAAACGATGTGGCCATGCGCGTCGCCAAAAATTTGAATTTCAATGTGGCGCGGGCGGTCGACGTACTTTTCCAGATAAAGGCGCGCATCGCCGAAGGCATTTTGGGCTTCAGAGGAAGCATCACGCCAAGCGGAGGCCATGTCTGAATCCGCAGCGACCAGGCGCATGCCTTTTCCGCCGCCACCCGCGACGGCTTTAAGCAACACAGGATATCCAAGCGTTTTGGCAATGCTTGCTGCGTCCTCATGAGTTGCGATCGGATCTTTCGTTCCTTCAACCATGGGAACGCCGGCGCGCGCTGCGAGTTGGCGCGCTGCGGTCTTCGATCCAAGTCGCTCCATCGCTTCGGGCGAAGGGCCGATAAATGTGATTTTGTTTTCCGCGCATGCACGCGCGAGCGCGGGATTTTCGGCAAGGAATCCATATCCAGGGTGCAATGCGTCACAACCAGCGCGGCGTGCAACTTCCATCAGCTTGTCGATGCGAAGATAACTGTCGCGCGAGGGGGCGGGGCCCACAGGATAGGCCTCATCCGAGAGCCGGATATGCAGCGCGGCGCGGTCCGCATCACTGAAAACTGCGACGGAGGTGATATGCATCTCGCGGCAAGCCCGCGCGATGCGCACGGCGATCTCCCCACGATTGGCGATGAGAATTTTCTTGAACATGCGTCGGTGTATCGCCCGAGGCGCATTCTAACACGGCGCGGGCGAGTGGTTTCAGGAGGTCAAGGTCGTCCTTGAAATCGGCAAATATTAAAAAGCTCTCATGGACATGGAAGGCGCTACGGACGATAATTTTCGTCCCGAAACTATGACATCAAACTCCAAAAGGGAATCTCGACCGGAACGCCTGTTCGGCGCGTATCTTTTCGGCCTGTGCATCTACCAGATCGGAATCTACTGCTGGCCCAGCGGGCCGCCATTTATTCTGGATCCACGAGCGGGCATCCCTGTTCTGCTGATCAATCATTTTGCGTTCGACAACAAAGTGATTTATCCGGTGGAATGGATCACGGCGACATGGCTCTTGTTCGCGGCCGCCATGATTTTCTTTCGCGGGAGATTTTTGAAAGCTTACCTGATCGCAGAAGTGATTCTGGCCGCGCCGACGGCCTATTATCTTGGCGTTCTTGCGGTCCGGCACGGGGGCGATTTTGCGCCGGCATTTAAAGACTTGGTGTTGACCGCGCTATTGTTTTGTATTTTTTCGGTGATCCCTGCGGGTTGGGCCCTGCGGCGCATAATTACTGAACGAATAACTCAACATTAAGAATTGCATATGTACCTTCCTGAATGCACAATTCCAAAGCCATTGTTGACACGATGAATTGCTCATAACTAGAATCACTCGATCAGGTTCCGGACCCCTTTAAATTTTTTGCGTTTTAACAGTTTCAGACAGGAGATCGCCAT
>DATAPT010000100.1:0-7492 GCA_036265065.1 Candidatus Acidiferrales bacterium
CCATCAGCGCACCGTCGATCTTGCTGTGGAAGTTCCTCGCAGCGAACTGAGCGCCGTAACCACGCACGAAATGTGGGACGAAATTTACGATCGCCTGGCGCAGCTCATCGAGCAGCATCGTTCAACGCTTATTTTTGTGAACACACGGCGCCTGGCGGAACGAGTAGCGCACCATCTCGCCGAGCGTTTGGGAAAAGAAGCTGTGGCCACGCATCACGGCAGCTTGTCCCGCAAAATACGGCTTGAGGCGGAGCGAAAACTAAAAGCCGGTGAAATTAAAGCGCTTGTCGCCACCGCATCGCTCGAACTTGGAATCGACATCGGCACCGTCGACCTTGTTTGCCAGCTCGGAACGCCTCGCGCCATTTCCGTGGCGTGGCAGCGCATCGGGCGATCAGGCCACTGGCACGGCGCAATTCCCAAGGGCCGCATATTTGCCACCACTCGCAATGAGCTGATCGAATGCGCGGCGCTCGTGCGCGCCATGCGGCAGGGCGATCTCGATCGCATCAGCATTCCGGAAAATTCGCTGGATATTTTGGCGCAGCAAATCGTGGCCACCTGCGCGTCAGAGGACTGGAGCGAGGACGACCTTTTTGCATTAGTGCGGCGCGCTTTTCCGTATCGCAATCTGAAACGCAGCGAATTCGATGAAGTCATCACCATGCTTTCCGAGGGGATCAACGCGCGGCGCGGCCGTTACGGCGCTTACCTGCATCGCGATCGCGTCAACGGAAAAGTCCGTGCACGGAGGGGAAGCCGTCTTGCCGCGATCACCAGCGGCGGCGCCATTCCGGATAACGCGCTCTACGCTGTGATCGCCGAGCCGGAAGGCGCCCACGTCGGCACGCTCGATGAGGATTTTGCGGTGGAAAGTTTACGAGGCGACATCGTGCTGCTCGGAAATACTTCCTGGCGCATCCGTCGCGTTGAATCAAGCCGCGTTCTGGTGGAAGACGCGCACGGGGCCGCGCCGAACGTTCCTTTCTGGCGCGGCGAGGCTCCGGCACGCACGCTCGAACTTTCGCAGCATGTGGCCGAAGTGCGGCAGAAAATTTCCGACCTGACGGAGGGGATTCCGTATCG
Organism: Candidatus Acidiferrales bacterium; assembly: GCA_036265065.1. Classification (GTDB taxonomy): domain Bacteria; phylum Acidobacteriota; class Terriglobia; order Acidiferrales; family UBA7541; genus Palsa-360. Next base: position 1,087 of record DATAPT010000100.1, read on the forward strand.
CCCGCCGCTTCGTGATTTCGATTCCGCAACCCAAGCATTTCGCTGGCTGCAAGACGAATGCGGCCTCGACCGGGCTGGCGCGGAGCAGTCCGTGGAATATATTGTCGCGGGCAAATCCGTGCTCACCGCGGTTCCCACGCAGCATACAATCATCGCCGAGCGTTTCTTCGATGAAAGCGGCGGAATGCAACTGGTGATTCACGCGCCATTCGGCGGGCGAATCAACAAAGCCTGGGGACTCGCGCTGCGCAAACGTTTTTGCCGCTCTTTTAATCTTGAGCTGCAAGCCGCTGCAACCGAAGAGGGCCTCAACATTGCTCTGTCCGACCAGCACAGTTTTCCCCTCGCGGATGTGTTTCGTTTTTTGCATCCCGCATCCGTGGAAAAAGTTCTGGAGCAGGCCGTGCTCACTTCGCCGCTCTTCACCACCCGTTGGCGTTGGGACGCTTCGCGCTCTCTCGCCCTGCTGCGCTTTCAAGGCGGACGAAAAGTGCCTCCGCAAATTCAGCGCATGCGCGCCGATGATTTGCTCGCCGCCGTTTTTCCGGATGCAGCGGCGTGCCAGGAAAACATTCAAGGCGAAATGCAAATTCCCGACCATCCCTTGATCCGCGAAGTGATGAAAGACGCGCTCACCGAAGCGATGGACGTCGAGGGTTTGAAAGATTTATTGCACAAGATCCTCGATGGAAGCATTCGTTGCCTGGCAATCGACACGCCTGTGCCATCGCAGTTTTCTCACGAAATTCTCAACGCGAATCCTTTTGCGTATCTGGATGATGCCCCGCTCGAAGAGCGCCGCGCGCGTGCCGTGGAAATGCGCCGCGTGCTGCCCGAAACTGTCGCTTCGGACATGGGACGCCTCGATCCCGCGGCGATTGAAGAGGTTCGCAAGGACGCGTGGCCCGATGTGCGCGACGCAGAAGAACTGCACGACGCGCTCGAATCATTCATTGCATTGCCGTTGCCATCCTTCGCGTCGGCACCAGTGGATTCAGAAAATAATGGCGCGAACGCAGCGGTCGAACTTCTTCCTCTTGGACGTGCTGTTTCCCAGTCCATGCCTGAGTGGCATATTTTTTTTAACGAACTCAGCTCGCAAGGCCGCGCAGGGAAAGCGATTGTTTCCGGTCACGTCTATTGGGTGGCCGCGGAACGCACAAAACTCGCAGCGACAATTTTCCCCGGAATTATTTTCGATGAGCGTCTGGCGCAGGTCGACCAGCCCGATTCATCGAAAGAAGATGCGCTAAACGCGCTCATTTCCGGATGGTTGCAGCACTCCGGTCCGGTGTACGCGCGGGATCTCGCGCAACTGTCGGGGCTTGCGGAATCCGAAGTCAATAATTCGCTTTTGCGAGTGGAGGGATCTGGCGCAATTCTGCGCGGGCAATTTACGGAAGCACGTAGCGGCGACATCGAGTGGTGCGAGCGGCGATTGCTCTCGCGCATTCACCGCCTCACGATTGGAAAATTACGCAAGGAAATAGAGCCCGTAACCGCGGCGCAATTCATGCGCTGGCTTGCGCGCTGGCAGCACGTCGTTCCCGGAACGCTGACGCTTGGAGAGCGCGGCTTGCTCGATGTGCTGCGCCAATTGCAAGGCTACGAAGCCCCGGCCAATTCGTGGGAAAGCGAAATTCTCAGCCGCCGCGTTGCTAATTACGATCCCGCGGACCTGGATAATCTCTGCCTGAAAGGCGTAGTCGGTTGGGGCCGCCTCTCTCCACACCCTGCAATGCTCCACGATCGCACAGAGCGAACTCGGCGTATTGTGCCTACGAGCATCGCGCCCATTACTTTTTTTGTGCGCGAAGATGCCGAATGGATGGCCTGCCGCCATCACAGCTCCGACGCCGAAACTCATAAAGGATTGAGCCGCAGCGCGAAAGAAGTCCTGTATCTCCTCGCATCGCGCGGCGCGCTATTTTTTGCGGACATTGTGCGTGGAACGAAAAAATTGAAATCCGAAGTCGAAACCGATCTCTGGGAACTGGTTGCCGCCGGAATGATCACCGCGGACGGATTCGATAATCTGCGCGCGCTGATCGATCCCAAACGCCGCGCAGGCCAGGGAAGGGGACGGACCGTGCGCCCGCGTGACAGCGGCGGGCGCTGGTCGCTTCTATTTACGGATAAAGCGGATGACCGCGCTCCCGCCATCGAGTCCACCTGTTGGATGCTTTTAAATCGCTATGGCATCGTGTTTCGCGAACTGCTGGCGCGCGAATCGATTGAACTCCCCTGGCGGGAAGTGCTCATCGCCCTGCGCCGGTTGGAAGATCGCGGAGAAATTCGCGGCGGCAGATTTGTAAACGGTTTCCTCGGAGAGCAATTCGCGCTCCCGCTCGCAGCCGATTCTTTGCGCGCCTCACGCTCCCAGGAGTCGACGAGTGAAGCGATCCGCATCGCGGCTGCCGATCCGTTAAATCTGGTCGGAATTATTCTGCCGGGCGAAAGAATCCCCGCAAATTCTGGCCGCTCATTCGATTTGCGCGATGGCGTAGTCGTGGAGCAAGCACCAAGCGCAATTTCAGTCCTATTAAGCTCGCGCGCCGGTTGATTTTTTTTAACAAAGTTGAAACACGGGCAACCCTAAATGCGCTGTATTAAATCCGAGTTAGCTGGCGCAGCAGTTTCAGAAGTCCATGCCCAGGTAAAATCAATCACAGATTGGAGGTATAAATCGAGATTTCAAAGGAAAGAAGCGCAATTCACTGTGATGGACATTTGCGATTACGGGAGCTGAACAATGGCGAACAAGGGCAGGCTGTCTAATAAGGTGGCAATCGTAACGGGCGCGTCCAAAGGCATAGGCGGCGGGATTGCGTCGGCGTTTGGAGCTGAGGGCGCGCGCGTGGCAGTGAACTATTCCTCCGACCGGGAAGGCGCCGAGCGCGTGGCTCAGGCGATCACTGCCAATGGAGGCGAGGCCATAGCGGTTAAGGCGGACGTGTCCAAGGCCGCAGACGTCGCGCGATTATTCAAAGAAGTGAATTCCGCGTTTGGCAAACTGGACGTACTGGTCAACAACGCCGGGGTATTTCGCTTCGGCGCACTGACGGAAATTACCGAAGAGAGTTTTCACCTTCACTACAACATCAACGTTCTCGGGGCGATTCTTACCGTGCAGGAGTCGATCCAGTGGTTCGGGGGCGAGGGCGGTAGCATCATCAACCTCAGCTCTATCGTCGGCTCGCATCCGGTCGCAGGGGCCCTGCTGTATGCATCTACGAAAGGCGCGATTGAAACTCTCACCAGGGGAATGGCGCTGGAACTGGCACCGCGCAAGATTCGCGTCAACGGTATCGCTCCCGGTCATACAGAAACCGAAGGCAATCTGGCCGCGGGGACCTTCGAGGGCGGCGCGGGCGCCGCATTGGCCGGGAGGACCCCGCTCGGCCGTCTCGGTCGCGTCACGGATATCGCCCCACTGGCGGTGTTCCTGGCGTCAGACGAATCGGCATGGGTCACCGGTGAGGTGATTCGCGCCGCAGGCGGTCTGATAGTAGCAATCTAAACATAAAGTGTTTTCCTCGCAATAACGCTTTGGATGAATGCAGTCTGAACAACACAAAAAGGAGAATCCTATGCAAATTCAAAATAACTACTTCGATGCCTATCGAAACTTGAAACTGACGCGCGACGCGAACGGTGTGCTGGTCGCTGAATTCCACAGCAACGGCGGGCCATGCATTATGACCGCGCCAGCTCACACGGAATTCGTCGACGCGTTCTACCGCATTGCGCAAGATCGAGCCAACAAGATCGTGATCCTGACGGGCGCAGGCGGGGAGTTCATCACTGACGTCGATTGGTCATCTTTTGGCGACGTCACGGATCCCGGCGTGTGGAGCCAAGTTCATGATGAAGGCGTTCAGGTTTTGGAAAATATAGCCAACATACGCGTGCCGGTCATCGCGGCGATCGAGGGACGCGCGCATGTGCATTCGGACTATGCGCTACTTGCCAGTGTAATTGTGGCGGCCGATGGTGCGACTTTCCAGGATGTGGCCCACTTCTCCGCAGGTATTGCGCCCGGCGACGGAATCTTTACCACCTGGAGTTATCGCGCAGGAGCGGGACGAGCGGAGGCGTTCCTGCTGAACCCGCAGCCGTTGCCCGCGCGCACCGCTCATGAATGGGGGGTGGTTGCCGAAGTTGTGCCAAACGGAAAAGCGCTCAGCCGGGCGCGGGAATTGGCCGCGTTGTACATGAAGGCTCCGGAAGTAACGCGTCGCAACACGCGCGTTCACTTCATTCAACCGCTAAAGGAGCGGATTGTGCGAGAAGTCGGATACGGACTGTCGCTCGAAGGAGCTTCCGCGGCCGATCTCATGAAATCCGTGCAAGCCAAAAGTGAACCTGACGCGCGGAAAGGAAAATCCGCATGAACAGCACATTGAAAGCTTCGCCCGCCCAGGCAACGAAGAATACGCAGCCGGAAGAATACGATCTCGTGATTCTCGGGGATGGCACGGGCTCGACCCTGGCAGCGTGGACTTTTGCCGCCGAAGGAAAGCGAGTCGCAGTCGTCGAGCGCAAATATATCGGCGGGTCATGTCCGAACATCGCGTGCTTGCCGAGCAAGAACGTCATTCACAGCGCGAAAGTCGCATCGTATTTCCGCCGCAGCAGGGAATTCGGCATCACGCACGACGGCTTCACGATCGATATGGCGGGAGTGCGAGAACACAAGCGAAAGATGGTGCAAGGCCTGAACGACATGTACATGGACAATTTCAGGAACACGGGAGCTGAATTTATCTTGGGAACAGGCAGGTTCGTTGCTCCACGCACAGTGGAAGTGACGTTGGCCGACGAAACCACACGGCAGTTGCGTGGCGCGAACGTGATTGTGAGTACTGGCACGCGTGCATTGCTCGAAGCAATTCCTGGCCTCGCGGAAGCGCGACCGCTCACGCATATCGAGGCTCTTGAACTCGATGAAATTCCAGAACACCTGCTCGTTTTGGGTGGCGGCTACGTCGGCGTGGAGTTGTCACAGGCGATGCGCCGCTTCGGCAGCAAGGTGACCATGGTCGATCGCAATGCGCGGCTGATGTCCAAAGAAGATCCGGACGTGTGCGATGCGCTTCGCGGCCTGCTCGCGGATGAAGGCATCGACATTCTCCTGAATGCGCGGATCAAACAAGTGTCAGGCAGATCTGGCGGCTCGGTGAGCGTCGTCGCCGAACAGAATGGAATCGAGAAAGTACTGACGGGGAGCCATGTATTGGTTGCCACAGGCCGCACTCCGAACACCGAAGGACTCGGCCTGGAACTGACTAGCGTTGAACTCACCGATCGCGGATACATCAAAGTAAACGAGCGGCTGCAGACCACCGCGCCCGGCGTTTGGGCAATAGGCGAAGTCGCCGGTAGTCCTCAGTTCACGCACATCAGCGTCGACGATTTCCGCGTAGTCCATTCCAATATAACCGGCGGCACCCGCGTGACTACGGGCAGGCAAACCCCGTATTGCCTGTTTACCGACCCAGAGCTCGCGCGTATCGGCCTCAGCGAATCAGAAGCGCAGGCGCAAGGGATCGCCTATAGCCTGTTTAAAGTCCCGATGGATGCCAACCTGCGCGCACGCACGCTTTCCGAAACTCGCGGCTTCGTGAAGGCTCTCGTAGCGGCTGATAGCGATCGCATCATCGGGTTCACCGCCTTCGGTGTCGGTGCGGGGGAGATCCTTGGCTCCGTTCAAGTTGCCATGATCGCCGGTCTGCCTTACACCGCGCTGCGCGATGCGGTTCTGACTCACCCCACACTGGTTGAAGGTCTAACAGCTCTATTCCCATCCGCAGCGTCGACCCAATCGTCGCACTCAGCGGCTGATCGGAGGTTCGCGGCCAATAAGTAAGTGCGTTCGCGAGTTCTTTTTTCTGATGCTGTCGCAGTTCACAAAGTGTCATTCATCCAAGGAAAGGGTGCTGCATTGTCCGCTTTCAACCAATATCGGCTTTAGGGGTCAGTGGGGCCTCGTTCCGGGCAAGGGGACGTTCATTGGCTTGTGTGGCTCTGACGACAACCTGTTCGAGCAGGTAGAACGACACTGCGAGAAGAACCATATCTTTCATGAGAAATGCACGGCCGGAGTGCAGTTCGCTCCAGTCCACTATAACGGCCAGACTTTTCTACCGGGTCAGGCGAACAACTTCTACATCTTCCCGGCAGTCGGTATGGCGATCTATGCCACGCAGACGAAACGTGTAACCGACGAGATGTTTATTGAGGCTGGGCAGGCGGTGGCGGATCAGGTGCCAGCTGATTTGCTAAAGCAGGGTCTCTTGTATCCGCTGCAGTCAAATATCCTCGAAACCGAAATTCAGACGGCTGCACGAGTGGCCAAAGTCGTCTTCGACGCCGACTTGGCCAGGGTAGCTAGTCCGACTGACAT
>DATAPT010000101.1:0-3253 GCA_036265065.1 Candidatus Acidiferrales bacterium
AATCTGGCTGATGGAGCGCGGCGATTTTCGCGCCCAATTTAATCCGGCAACGGCCCGCGGACACATCGAGCAGACCATCAATCCGTTCTCGCTCGACTCTGTCATGCGCATCGTTCACACGCTTTTACTGGCACGCAAGGGCGGTTTCCTCCTGCATGCTTCCAGCGCGATCCGAAATGGCCGGGCCTTTCTGTTTTCCGGAGTTTCAGGCGCCGGGAAAACCACCATGGTGCGACTGGCGCCGCCGGATGCCGCGCTGCTGACAGACGAAATTTCCTACGTCATACCCGAGAATTCGCAATACATGGCCGTGGGCACGCCTTTCTATGGCGAGCTCGCGCGCGCCGGGGAAAATGTGAAAGCCCCAATCGAAGTTTTATACCTGTTGGCAAAAGGGCCTGAAAATAAGATTGAATCGATCGAAGGAACTGCGGCGGTGCGCGGCCTAATGGAAAACATATTGTTTTTTGCGAAGGACCCCGAATTTGTGAAGCAGGTTTTTGATTCCGCCTGCGAATTCGCTGCTCGTGTTCCGGTTCGGCGGCTGACTTTTGTTCCGAATACTTCTGTGTGGGAGCTGATCGTATGAAACCTTCTCGATATGTGGCACGAAGCAATTCCATAGCCGCGCGCGGTTTGGGCGATGAGACCATGGTCATGTCCGCGACAAATTCCACGCTGTTTACGCTGAACGAAGTAGCGTCCGAGATTTGGAAAGCGGCGGATGGCGTGACTCCGCTTGATGAAATTGTAAAGAGCAGGGTCTGTTCGCGATTTGAAATCTCGACGGAAGCGGCATTGCAAGACGCGGAAGCGCTCGTGGAAAACCTGGCGAGCCACGGCCTGCTCCTTCTCTCGCATAAGCCTATTTTCAAACAGGGCAATTCGTCCAAGGAGATCGCATGAGCCTGGTTGTGGAAATGGTCGGCAAGGCACTCAAGCTGAATATCCCCCTGAGCGTGCAGCTGGATTTGACTTATCGCTGCAATGAGCGCTGCGTCCACTGCTACCTGGACCATGACGACCACGGAGAAATGACCACGGCGGAGATCAAGGATTTGCTCGACCAGATGGCGGATGCCGGCGTGTTCTATCTGACCATCAGCGGCGGCGAAATCTTGATGCGCAGGGATTTTTTTGAAATTCTCGAGCATGCTCGGTTGCGGACATTTTGCGTCAAGCTGAAAACCAACGGGGTGTTGATTCGAGAGAAGGAAGCGGCGCGCCTCCGCGAATTGGGCGTTGAGTCCGTGCAAATCAGCATTTATTCGCACCGACCCGAAGTGCATGACGCCATCACAAAGATGCCCGGTTCCTTGCGGCAATCGTTGGACGCTGTGCGATTTTTGCGGCAGCAGGGATTGTACGTGACGATGGCCAATGTCTTGATGACGGAAAATGCCGCTGATTACAAACAGGTGCGATTGCTGGCCCAGGAACTCGACGCCAAATTTATTATCGATCCTACAGTTACGCCCATGATGGACGGAGACAGATCCATTCTTAAGTTGAATGTGGATCAAGCCGCGTTAAAAGAAGTTTTTCGAAATGGGGAACTGGTCGGAAATGTGGAAGAGTTTTGCGCGCCGCCGGCAGCCGTCGGAGAGGACGACCTGGATTCACTGCCCTGCAGCGCGGGACACACCGCGTGCTACGTCTCTCCCTATGGAGACGTATATCCCTGCGTGCAATTTCCCTTGCCCAGCGGGAATGTGCGCGAGACAAAGTTTGTGGACATTTGGCGTGATTCGCCGCAGTTGAAGGAAGTTCGCACGATCACGCTGCGTGATATGCCTTCGTGCTCGCAGTGCACGCATGGCGGAACCTGCACGCGCTGCCCGGGACTTGCGTACCTCGAAGGAAATATGCGCGGACCTTCCACTCAGGATTGCGAAAAATCTTACGCGCGCACCGGCATCCCCAGCGAAAACCTTAAGACGCAAATGGCATCTCCGAGGTCTATCAATTCCACGCAACTAGTTCAGATCAAGGGATTGCAGCCAATTGTCCCGAATTTTTCCGCCTTAATCACGAAAGAGATTGCTCTGGGCGCCTGAATATTTCTCTAATTTAAAAGGTCACCGGCACTTCCGAGAATTTGAACGCCGATTCTTCATTGACCGCAACACGTTGCGTATTTTCAGCCCTCCGCAATTGCACACTCGAAATGTTATGATGACGCCGCCATCTGTGGCCTGCGAAATGGTTGCGAGGACCTCTCCTTCCGGAATTTGGGGCCTTCCGCCATGTGGAATTCCGAATTACTATCCCGAGATGCAGTAGGGAGATGCAAAATGAGAAATTTGTTTAAGCGCGCGATTGCTTCAGGGAGCTTGCTTGCCGCAGCGTTGCTGATCCTGCCAATCATTCCAAAGTCACATGCCGACGATGCGCCAAACTTTCGCCAGGTGGCCCATTGCTTAAGCGATGCTCTCGCCAAAGGAGACAAGAATGCGGTTGCCGGCTTGCTCGATGATCGATTCGTGTGGGTCGAAGCGAACGGCAAACTGCATACGAAGGCGCAGGTGCTCGATGACCTCGCGCAATTTTCCTCTGACACTGAGGGCGCGCTCGATGTGCGCACCGTGGATTTTCTTGGCAAGGTCGAGCGCGAACTCGGCATGCATCGCAATCAGCGCTTCGCTCATTTGTGGGTAAAAAATCCCGCGGGTTGGCAGGCGTTTGTTTTCCTGAATATTCCCATTCCGGCGGAACGGCCGGATTACATGGCTGCGCCAAATGCGCCCACCGATGCGGACAAGACTTGCGATAACCCTTGCAAGACGCTGCCCTACAAGCCAGAAAATGCTGAACAAGACGGCGCGGTGAAAACCTGGTTTATTCTAAAGAATGATGAGTGGCATCCGAACCCGGACGACTGGGCCGCGCATTCCGACGACAACCACGAGACACTGACGCCACGCGCCGACATTCCAAAAATGCAGCACGTCCATGAACTCGAGGAAGAACGGAAGCTGTATGGAGACAATGGCGGGTCGGGAGGTTCCTCGGTGCTTTCGATGCGAATGTTCGATTTCGGCAACGTAGTGATCATGCAGGCATTTCAGGGACGAAATCCCTCAGCGAAACCCACCAGCTGGAACCTGAGATTATTTATAAACCGCGGCGACGGCTGGAAAATCGCTTTGAGCGCGCAGACGAATATTTCGTAAATTTGCGCGGATCAATTTCCCTTTTTTGTGCCAATGGAGGATATGGATAAATGAGTGAAATGGCAAAGCCCGCTGCGGGT
>DATAPT010000102.1:0-5930 GCA_036265065.1 Candidatus Acidiferrales bacterium
AAAGTAAAAGGCGGCGGAATATATATGGGAGACATGCACGCGCTGCAAGGCGATGGCGAGATCGCCGGCGGTCCACTATACGATGGGCGGGCTGTGGGTCGATTACCAGCTGATGTAGACCATTCCTGGATTGTTTGTGGCTGGAGAAGCGAACTTTTCTGACCATGGGGCAAATCGCCTGGGCGCGAGCGCGCTGATGCAAGGGCTTGCGGACGGGTACTTCATCCTTCCTTATACTATTCCCAATTACATTGCTTCCAACTCGCTGGAAAAAGTCGACACCTCGCACCCGGAATTCGAAGTGGTGAAGAACGAAGTCAACGAGCGTATTAACCGGCTGATCAGCATCAAGGGCAGCAGAACAGTTGACTCCTTTCACAAGGAACTGGGGAAACTGATCTGGGGAAATTGCGGAATGGCTCGCTCGGCCGATGGATTGCGGGAAAACTTGGTAAAAATTCCGCAATTGCGCGAGGAGTTTTGGAGCAATCTGAAAATTATTGGCACGGGAGCCGAACTCAACCAGTCGTTGGAAAAAGCCGGGCGCGTTGCGGATTTCCTGGAGCTTGGCGAACTGATGTGCCTCGACGCGCTGGAGCGGGAAGAATCCTGCGGCGGGCATTTCCGGGTGGAGAGCCAGACACCGGATGGAGAAGCATTGCGCGACGACGACCGGTTTTCGTTCGTGTCGGCATGGGAATGGAAGGGAGAAGGCGATCAGTGGGAGCTGCATAAAGAGCCGCTGGCCTTCGAGCATGTTCACCTTGCCCAGAGGAGTTACAAGTAGCCCATGAACCTCACAATCAAAGTTTGGCGTCAGCAGGATTCGAAGTCGGCAGGGAAGTTTTTGACCTATCCGGTGCAGAACGTAACGCCCGAGATGTCTTTCCTCGAAATGCTGGACCTGCTCAATGAAGATTTGCAGGCAAAGGGCGAAGCTCCCGTTGCATTCGATCACGATTGCCGCGAGGGAATTTGCGGCATGTGCGGATTTTTAATTAATGGCGTGGCGCATGGTGGGCATCGCGGCACAACGGTGTGCCAGCTTTCCATGAGATTTTTTAAGGACGGCGATTCGCTCACGCTGGAACCGTGGCGGGCGAAAGCGTTTCCCGTGCTGCGCGATTTGGCTGTCGATCGTTCCGCGTTTGACCGCATCATTCAGGCGGGCGGCTTCATTACCGTGCCTACGGGCGTTGCGCCGGACGCAAGAGCCGTGCTCGTGCCAAAGGAAGCCGCTGATCGCGCGATGGACGCAGCGACTTGCATAGGATGCGGCGCGTGCGTGGCGGCTTGCCCGAATGCTTCGGCCATGTTGTTCACGGCGGCGAAGATCGTGCATCTCAATTCGCTCCCGCAAGGGCAGCCGCAGCGCGACGAGCGCACCGCGGACATGGTTGCGCAAATGTCCGAGGAACATTTTGGAAGCTGCACAAATCATGGCGAGTGCGAAGCCGTTTGCCCGAAGAAAATTCCGCTGGAATTTATCGGGCGCATGAACCGCGATCTGATTCACGCGACGTTGCACCGGCGCGGCGACTAGCTTGACGCTCTAAGCATTGTTTTGTGGCGCCGGCGTCCCGCCGGCGCCACGAAACGCACACCCCACATTCATGAAGACTGAAGAACTTTCTTCGCGCGCGCGGCAAATTCATTTTTCCAGCCTGGTTTTTGATACTCACGTCGATACCCCGCAACGTCTCCTATTCGATCAATTTGATCTAGCAAAGCGCGACACGGAGGGCTGCGTAGACATTCCCAGACTGCGCGAGGGCGGCGTTGGCGCAATCTTTTTTGCGCTGTGGGTGCCGGTTGAGATTGCCGGAGGCGCTGCAACTCGGCGGGCTCGCGATTTGCTCGATGCCACGCTAAACCAAATCAAAATACATGATACCGATTTATCGCTGGCTACCACGGCGGAAGAAGTTCGCGCTGCGCGCGCGGGCGGCAAGATCGCCGTGCTTCTGGGGATCGAGGGCGGGCACGCCATCCATAGCGACCTTGCGATCTTGCGCGAATTTTACGCGCGCGGCGTGCGCTACATGACGCTGACGCATAACGCGGCCACGGATTGGGCGGACTCATCAAACGCCGCGCCGCGCCACAACGGGCTAACCGAGTTTGGCAGGGAAGTGATCCTTGAAATGAATCGGCTTGGAATGCTTGTGGATGTGTCCCATGTTTCCGACGCGACATTTTACGATGTGCTGCGAACTTCGAATGCGCCGGTGATTGCGTCTCACTCCTGTTGTCGCGCGATTTGTGACCACCCGCGCAACCTCGACGACGCCATGATCAAGGCTCTCACCGGCAAAGGCGGCGTGATTCACATTACTTTTCATGATGCCTTCCTAAGTCAAGAGTACGCCACCGCGAACCGCGCCCAAGGTTCTGAAGTTGCCTCTAACGTTCAACAGGTTTCACAACGGTTTGGGAATAACGAGGCGCGGAAATTAATTGAATTTCAGCGCCTGAGCGACGAATCGATCCGTGCCGGCAAATTGCCCCAGGTAAGTTGGGAGAAAATCGTCGAGCACGTTGATCATGTCGCGCGCCTCGTCGGCGCAGATCATGTAGGCCTCGGCTCGGATTTTGACGGGGCGTTCATGCCTCTGGGGATGGAAGACGCGTCCAAGGTTCCATTTATTACCGAGGGCCTTCTCTCGCGTGGATACTCGGAAGCCGACATTCGGAAAATTCTTGGCGAAAATACGCTTCGCGTGATGGAAGAAGTGGCGCGGGCTTCAGCCTGCGGGGGTTAGGCCTTGCAAGGACCAAATTCCGCAGGCTGAAGCCCGCGCCACTAAAACCTGCGCAACAAAATCTCAAGATCCATCACGATATCGAAAAATCACGGCTAGTGTTAGCAAGGGAATCGCGGCATAATATGCGGCGTTCCAACTGAAATGGAGAAACTGAAGATGCGTTACACTTCTAAAATTGCAATTCTTGCCTGCGCCTGCTCTGTTTTTTCGCTCACGGCAGCGGCGCAAACGCCCGCTCCGGCAAAGAAACCCGCGACTCCGGGAAAGGCGCCTGCCGCCAGAGCTGCGGCGAGCAAAGGACCTTACGATCCCGCATTGCTGCACCCTGCGACGCTGACAGCGAAAGCCCCTGCGGAATACGAAGTTAAATTCGTGACCACGCAAGGTGAATTCACAGTAAAAGTGACACGCGCCTGGGCGCCCAATGGCGCGGACCGTTTTTACAATCTTGTGCGGCATCATTTTTACGATGGCGCGAGTTTCTTCCGCGTTCTATCCGGATTTATGGCGCAATTTGGGCTGAGCGCCTATCCCGAAGTTTCCAATGCGTGGGAGCAGGCGAATATTAAAGATGACCCGCTCGTGCAACACAACCAGCGCGGGTTCATCACATTTGCAACGGCGGGACCGAACACTCGCACGACACAAGTCTTCATCAACTACGGCAACAACCTGGCTCTCGATAAGATGGGTTTCACGCCGTTTGGTCAGGTCACGGAGGGGATGGAAGTTGTGGATAAGCTCTACAGCGGGTATGGCGAGGGCGCTCCCGACGGGCACGGACCGGATCAGGGCAAGGTTGGGAACCAGGGCCGCGTTTACCTGATGAAGAGTTTCCCGCTGCTAGACAGCATCAAGACGGCGACGATTGTGCCCCCAGCCGCGCCTGCGGCGCCTTCCGCTCCGACAAAGTAATATTTTATGGCGGGAAATTTAGGATAGGGTAATCGTTGGCAAAATTTAATTGATACTCTAAATAAAGCGGGCTTCAATCTGCGGATTTTTTGAGCATGCGCTCATCTAAACCCGCAGGCTGAAGCCCGCGCCACTTTAAAGCTATGCCACGCCTAGAATTGTGACCAGTTCGCGTACCGAGGCTGCGGACTTATCTAGTGCGGCCTTTTCTTCAGCCGTCAGCTTGATTTCGATGATTTGTTCGATGCCGCGCGCGCCAAGCTTTACGGGAACGCCGACATACAGGCCGTTGATGCCGTACTCGCCTTCGAGATATGCGGCGACGGGGAGAATCTTCTTCTTGTCCTTCAGAATGGCTTCCACCATTTCGACAACTGCTGCGGACGGCGCGTAATAGGCCGAACCGGTCTTCAGCAGGTTGACGATCTCCGCTCCGCCCTTGCGTGTGCGGTCCACGATCGCTGCGATGCGATCGGCAGGGAGCAGGTCGGGCAGGGGAATTCCGGCGACCGTTGAGTAGCGCGGCAGGGGCACCATGTCATCGCCATGTCCGCCCAGAACGAACGAGTTCACGTTTTCTACCGAGACGCCAAGCTCCATCGCCACAAACGAGCTCATGCGTGCGGAGTCCAAAACGCCCGCCATGCCCATCACGCGGTTCTTGGAGAAGCCGCTGACTTTGAATGCGGCCTGCACCATGGCGTCCAGCGGGTTTGTCACCAGGATCAAGATTGCGTTCGGAGAAAATTTTACGATTTGTTCGACAACGGCTTTCACGACGTCATAGTTGGCCTTCAAAAGATCATCGCGGCTCATTCCAGGCTTGCGCGGGAAGCCCGCGGTTACAACCACCACATCGCTATTCGCTGTTTCCTTGTAATCGCCGGAGGCAGTCGAAACGCCGGTGACGCGCGCGTCGGAGCCGGTGATCGGCGTGGATTCCACCATGTCTAGCGCTTTGCCCGCAGGAGGCCCGTCAAGAATATCGGTGAGCACTACGTCGGCCAGCTCCAAGTCCACAATGCGCTGCGCCGTTGTCGATCCCACAAATCCGCCGCCAACAACTGTAACTTTCTTCCGCATGAGAGCGTTCTCCTATAGTTTTCAGAATGAAATGATTTGCGGCAGAGTCATCTGCCAACTGCAGGGGCACAACATGTCGTGCCCCTACGGATGCCGATCCCGCGATAACAGAACTTACTTCGTCACTGCCAGAGACTGCATGTTCTCGATGATGGCGTTGGCAAATTCCGCTGTGCCAAGTTTCGTTGCGCCTTCCATCAATCGTTCGAGGTCGTACGTCACGCGCTTCTGTCCGACGGTGCGCTCGATCCCGGACTCGATCAGCTTGCCGACTTCTTTCCAGCCCATGAAATCAAACATCATCACGCCGGAAAGCATGACGGAACTGGGGTTGATCACATTCTTATCCGCGTACTTGGGCGCCGTGCCATGCGTGGCTTCGAAGCAGCCGTAGCCGTCGCCGACGTTGGCGCCCGGGGCCATGCCGAGTCCGCCAACCTGCGCGGCGCAGGCATCGGAAATGTAGTCGCCGTTCAGATTGGGAGCGGCGATCACTTGATACTCATCGGCGCGCGTAATCACTTGCTGGAAAATGGAATCGGCGATGCGATCATTGATCAGGAGCTTTTGTTTCCATTTGCCCTGGCCGTGGGTGGCGTAAATTTTGTCGAGCACCGATTTCACTTCATCGCAAACGGATTTGCGGAACGCTTCGGTGCCTTGCTCCATTCCGGGTTCGATGAGAGCGGCATTCTGCTCAACGGTGAGGTTCGGATCTTTGTCCTTATTGCCGAGGATCCAGGTCTCGCGCTCGGTGACGGTCTGCGCGCGGAATTCTTCGACGGCCAGCTCGTAGCCCCAGTCGCGGAACGAGCCCTCCGTAAATTTCTGAATGTTGCCCTTGTGCATTATGGTGACGACGCGCTTCTTATTTTCGAGCGCGAATTCAATGGCGCGGCGCATCAATCGCTTCGTGCCGAACGGGGAAATGGGCTTGATGGCGATGGAGGAATCGGCGCGAATTTGCTTTGGTCCGCCGCCGAGCATGTCCTTGTTCAGGAATTCGATGAGCTTCTTGACTTCCGGCGATCCGGAACGCCACTCGATGCCGATGTACACGTCTTCCGTATTTTCACGGTAAATCACGACGTCCATGCGCTCGGGATGCTTTACGGGAGAAGAAACGCCCTGAAAATAACGCACCGGGCGGACGCAGGCATAGAGGTC
>DATAPT010000103.1:0-3923 GCA_036265065.1 Candidatus Acidiferrales bacterium
GGAAATTTCCGTGTGCTTCGATTGCCTGAGTGGGCTGCTCGAGCCGGAGCTTGCATCCACACAAGCGCGCGTGGTTGCATTTGAGCCGGATGGTGAAAGTTTTACGCAATACTTTTTTCTGGGGCGCGAAGATTTTGCCGCCGCCGGATTGCGCTCGGAAGTGGCTGCCGCGATTGAGGCGCGCCTTTCCAAACTGGTGGGGGCGTGCAGCGATTGCGGCGATCCTGCAACGTGGCTGTGGATTTCGCGGCGCGAGGTTTCCAGCCTGGATCAGGCGGAACGGATCGAGACTTCGCCTGGAGCACTTTTTTGCGCGAAGCATGGCGCTGCGAAATTATGCGAAGCATTGGGAAAGATTGAGGAAGCAAATTTATTTTACGTGAATGCGCCTTATGGAGATTCCGGCGCGTACGTATGGATTTAATGCGATGACTCTGCGCGAACTGGTCGATAAATACCTGGAGATTGCGGGGGGATTTTCGTTTCTTGCGCCGCTCGCGGATTTTGGAATGGAGCGCCAGGAAGCGGAGCGCGTTTTCGGAGCGTTTGACGAGGATTACCATATCAGCCGCTATATTCACTTCACTCAGGTTTCCGGGACCGCCTACAAGATCAATGGATTTGAGCAGACACATGTTTCGATGGATGAGGAGATTCAGACGATTTTGTAGGTGTTGTGGGGATCGTAGGCGGGATCTGAGATGTTGTTTTCCTTATTTGAAAATTTTAAAAAATACACATTGCTGTAGCCCGCCCCTTCAGAGGCGGGGGTTTAAATGACGTTACATATAAACCGCCGCCTCTGAAGAGGCGGGCTACAGCAGCGAATCGGTTTGACAATTGAAAGAAAGAGAGATTCCTCGCTTCGCTCGGAATGACAGAAGGATTCTTTTTTCGAAGATTGAAAAAGTGTTTCTACTGGTAGCGGCGCCAGAGCCAGTAGCCCAGGCCGCAGACGAGCAGGATGGGCAGAGAACTCATGAAAAGGGTCATGCCGAGATATGTGCCGGCGGTTTTGGGGTCGCCTACCATGCAGGCGGGGCACGCCCATGCGGCGGCAGGGATGAGCGATGCACCGACGATGGCGGTAAAGATTCGCGCTGCTCGATTCAGATGACGCATAGGTCTTTTATAAATATACACGCAAGTAGATGACGGGCCAAAGCAAGACTACGAAGTACCAGAATATCTGGACAGCGGTGAATGTTGAAGGCTCTAGCGATCCGCTGCGCATCGGGAAATAAATTGCGGTGAGCACGGCGATGGCGACGATGGCGTGAAGCGCGTGTGCGCCGACGATCAGGTAGAAAAATGCGCCGTGCGCGCCGGAGGTCATTGTCAGGCCTTCGCGCAGCAGCGCTACCCACTCCACTCCCTGCAAGAATACGAATGCAATTCCTGTGGCAATCGCGCTTGCCAGGTAAGGAGTTGCCTTGGCATAGCTCTCGCGAGCGCGCCGATTCGCGGCGTACAACAATGCGCCGCTGAGAAGCAGGATCGCGGTGTTGATCAAGGTGCGTTCTACAGGCAGGCGCGGTTGACCCACGGGAGGCCACACGCCGCCGAGGACCGTCGCGCGCGCGATGGTGTGGGCGCTGATCAGCCCCGCAAAAAACATAATTTCCGCAACGACAAAAATAATCATGGCCAGAACGGAATTGGGCAGGCGTTTATTTGGGTTTTGCGTGGATCTGGCCATTGGCGATTCCATGGCTGTGGTTGAGCTACTCATGTTTTAGAGGCGCGTTTGGAGCGGATTGCGCTTCTGCGTTCGTGGGATTCTTGGACCAATGCAGGCCGCTCTGCTTCATGACGTCAGGGGCAACGCCTGCAACCAGGATGAAGATCAAGAGCAGGCACACGACCAGGAGATAGGGAACCCAGCGCTTTTCGACATTGATGTGCATGAAATTTTTGGCGACAAGGTACGCTTTGACGAAGGCAATGCCGAAGGCGGCGATGAGCACAAATTCCCGCACGTGAGACATCGATCCCACCACGCTGACGACAAGCAGCGCGACGAGAATAGCCCAAATCTTGACGTAATTGGGATGATGGACGTGAGATTCAGTGGTCATGATTCCTCGTCAAAATTGCCAACCATTGCAAAGCGATTTCCCGACCGCAACCCCGTGCGCAAATTTTTTTACCGCGCGATATACAGCAGCGGGAAAAGGAAAATCCAAACGATATCGACAAAGTGCCAGTACAGTCCGATGCACTCGACGCGCTGCAGTTCCTGATTTTTTGCCGCGTCCGACGCGACGACCAGCATGATCATCATTCCGGCCAGCACATGCAGGCCATGTAATCCGGCGAGCACATAGTAGAACGACCAGAAGCCGCCGGAAGAAAGCACGAACCCTTCGTGAATATCCTTGGTCCACTCAAAACCTTTGATGGTCAGGAAGAGCAGGCCGCCGAGGGCGGTGAGGCGCAGGAGTTTCGCGGCCCTGGGTCCGTCCAGAGCATCCGCGGCTTTGTGAGCGGAGACGGCGCACAAGCTCGAAGTGAGCAGCACAAGCGTGTTGAAGGCGCCGGCCCAGGTGTTGGTGTGCGAAGCGGCTTCGGCCCATTCCGGATGCCCGAGGCGATGCATGATGTACGCGGCGAGCAGGCCGCCGAAGATCACGATTTCCGAGGCGATGACCCACCAGGTAATCAATCGCGCCGTGGGAATACCGGTGACGCTTCTCGTGTTGGCAATCGGTTTGGCGCTGGCGCTCATAAGTCCTTGGCTCCGAAAATCATTCGGGAACGTTCTGCGGCGTGAAATCATCGGCGCGGCCCGGCAGGCCATATTCGTACGGGCCGCGGTAGACAGTGGGCAATTCGGAAAAGTTGCCATGCGGCGGCGGCGAGGGCACGCTCCATTCGAGTGTGGTGGATCGCCACGGATTCGGCCCCGCTTTTTTACCGTTGCGCATGCTCCAGAAAAAATTAAATAGAAAAACAAATTGGAAAGAAAGCATAACGAGCAGCGCAACCGTGGACATGGTGCGCAGATGCTGCAGCGCGGGGCGCGACTGTTCCGCAAATTGCGCGTAGCTATAAACGCGTCGCTGGTCGCCCGCGGTTCCGGTGATAAACAATGGGATAAAAATCACGTTGAAGGGAATCACCGTGCCCCAGAAATGAATTTTCCCTAGCGTGTCATTGAGCATGGTCCCGAACATTTTCGGGTACCAGAACGTGATTCCCGCGAAGACGGCAATAATGGCGATGGGAACGAACGTGTAATGGAAATGCGCAATGACGAAATACGTGTCGTGCAGATAAATGTCCGTGCCGGAAGAGCCGAGGAAAATTCCGGTGACGCCGCCAACCAGGAATTCCGCAATAAATCCGAGAGCCCAGAGCATGGGCGTGCCGAGGGTGATCGAGCCGCCATAGAGCGTGGCGATGTAGAGGAATACCATTTCGGTGATGGGCACGGAAATCATCAGTGTGGTGATGGAAAAAATATTGGCCATGCGCGGATCGATGCCCGCCACGAATTGATGGTGCGCCCAAACCACGAAGCTCAGGAAACCAACGGCCCATGTCGTGTAAAGAACCGTCTTGTATCCAAAAATTTTCTTGCGGGCAAACACGGCGATCACTTCCGCGACAATTCCCATGGCCGGAAGTAGCACGACGTAGACTTCCGGATGGCCGAAAAACCAGAAAAGATGCTGCCAGAGCAGGGGATCGCCCCCGCGTGCCGGATCGTAAAATCCGGTGGACATCGTTTGGTCAAACAGGAGCATAATGGCTCCCGCGATCAGCGGTCCGGCGGAAGCCATAAAGATCACGCTGGCGAGAACGATCATCCAGACGACAAGCGGAATGTCATACATTTTCATTCCGGGCGCGCGGCTGTTCATCGTGGTGACCGTGAAATTAATGCCGCCCAGAAGGAATGCCACAAACTCCAGTGCAAC
>DATAPT010000104.1:0-4632 GCA_036265065.1 Candidatus Acidiferrales bacterium
ACTGCGGATGCCGTGTATCTGGCGGGCGACCCGGACCGCGAAGGTGAAGCAATTTGCGCGCACCTGGCCGAGGTTCTGAGCGGACCCAAACTGGTTTTCCTTACCGACGAAGAAATAGCCACGGAAGAAGCCAAGGCAAAAGAAAAAGATAAAGCCAAGGGAAAAAAAGGCAAGAAGAAAACCAAGACGCAGGTAAAGACGGTGATCGCCAAGGGCAAGCCCGTGATTGCCCGCAAAAATATTTACCGCGTGATGTTCAACGAAATTACGTCCAAGGCAATTAAGGCTGCCTTCGAGCACCCCGGTGAAATCAATGAAAACCTGGTGGACGCGCAGCAGGCGCGCCGCGTGCTGGACCGCCTTGTCGGCTACAAAATTTCGCCGCTTTTGTGGGACAAGGTGCGCCGTGGCCTTTCCGCAGGACGCGTGCAAACAGTAGCATTGCGCCTGATCGTGGACCGCGAAATGGAAATTCGCGCGTTCATCCCTGTCGAATATTGGACGATCCACGCAATGTTGGCCGCCGGCGGACCTCCATCGTTTGAAGCCAAGCTAAGTAAATTTAAGGGCGAAGATATAGAAATCCACACGCAAGCAGAAGCGGACGCTGTAGTGGCCGCTGCCGGAAGCGCGGAGTGGAAGGTCGCGAATGTTACGCAGAAAGAAAAGCGCCGTTTCGCACCGCCTCCGTTTACGACGTCCAAACTGCAACAAGCCGCCTACAATCGCCTGCGCTACACGGCGAAGCGAACGATGGGCCTCGCGCAGCGGCTTTACGAGGGGGTGGAACTCGGAGAAGAAGGCTCCGTCGCGCTGATCACCTATATGCGTACGGATTCGGTGCGCGTTTCCAACGACGCACTCGATCAGGTTCGCGGGCTGATTGGCGCAAAATTTGGGCAGCCTTACCTGCCCGAAAAGCCAAATTTCTTCAAGTCCAAGAAAGATGCACAGGACGCGCACGAAGCGATTCGTCCCACGGATGCGGCGCGCACGCCCGAGGACGTAAAACCGTTCCTGAGCGAAGACATGTTCAAGCTGTACCAGTTGATCTGGCAGCGTTTTGTGGCCTCACAGATGGTTCCCGCGGTGTTCGATCAAACATCGGTCGATGTATCCGCGGGAGATTACACGTTTCGCGCCAGCGGTTCGGTGCAGAAATTTGACGGCTATTTGGCCGTGTACCAGGTATCCGCAGACGACGATGAAGAAGGAGAAGCGGACCCGGCGAAAGCGCTGTTGCCGGCGCTCACCGAAGGCGAAATTTTGAAGCTGGAGAATTTGCGCCCCGACCAGCATTTTACGGAGCCGCCGCCACGCTACACGGAAGCAACGCTGGTGAAAGAGCTGGAAGAAAAAGGAATTGGCCGCCCGTCAACCTACGCGTCCATCATTTCGACGATTGTCGAGCGCGAATATGTCACGAAGGACCAAGGCCGCTTCGCTCCCACCATGCTCGGCGAAAAAGTGAGCATCCTTCTTGTGAAAAGCTTCGAGGACATTTTCGATGTGGGCTTCACGGCTCGCATGGAAGAGGAACTCGATGAAATTGAAGAAGGAAAACTTCCCTGGAAAACGGCGGTCAAGGAGTTCTATGGCCGGTTCGATGCGGACCTCGAACAAGCCAAGGACGAAATGGAATCCTACAAAGCCGGGATTCCCACGGGACAAAAGTGCGAGAAGTGCGGAGAGGGCGAACTTCTGGAACGCATCAGCCGGCACGGATTCTTCCTGGGCTGTTCGCGCTACCCGGATTGCGATTTCATTCGAGACCTCTCGCCGGAGTTGCCTCCCGAAGGCGAAGATGGCGCAACTAAGATCGAGGCCTGCGACAATTGCGGCCGCGAAATGATCATCAAGCGCGGGCGCTGGGGCATGTTCCTGGCCTGCACGGGATATCCTGACTGCAAGACGACGCGCCGCCTGAAGGCGGGCACGCGCAAAGCCCTCCAACCGGACGAACTGCTGGATGAAAAATGTCCGGAATGCGATTCGCAACTGGTAAAAAAATACGGCCAATATGGCGAATTCGTGGGCTGCACGGCCTATCCAAAATGCAAATTTATTCGGTCGAAGACTTTGGGAATCAAGTGCGCGAAGTGCGAGACGGGCGAACTGGTGGAAAGAGTTGCCAAAAAGGGCCGCAGGCGCACATTCTATGGTTGCAATAAATATCCCGATTGCGATTTTACGACGCCCCATCTCCCGATTGCCGAACCTTGCCCGAAGTGCGGCGCGGCATTTATCGTTGAGAAGCGTGGTAAATTTGGCGCCATCAGAAGTTGCATTAAAGAAGGTTGCGATTGGGAAGCAGTTGTGTCGGAAGCTCCCGCTGCAGCGGCGCCGGAACCTGTTGTAACCGTGCAGTAAGTAACGGGCGCAGATTCGCTCGCCTTGAATTCAAGCGAGCTCACGACCCGCACCGGATGTGATCTCTGGGGTTACTGAAACCACGCCGAGTTAACGTGTTAAAGTGATGAGGAAATCTTGCATTACCAGCCCTCTGGGATTTTTGGCTGGTTTCTTCTGGCACAAGCGGAAGTCCGCTAAATGAGCACTCTTGCAGGGGGGAAATGGATTCCGCGGTAAAGCAGTTTTTTAATTATTTGCGTTCGGTGCGAAATTCTTCCCCGAATACGATCCGCAGCTACGAAACTGACCTCGAACAATTCCTTCGTTTTTTGACTCCGCCTGGCGTGGCGATGCCGGCTCCGCAAGACATCACGCATCTCATGATTCGCGAATTCATGTCCCAGCTGCATGACCTGAGCCTCGAAAAATCTTCGATTGCGCGCAAGCTTGCAGCGATTCGATCTTTCTTCAAGTACGCGGTGCGCGAAGGAATCGTCGTGCGAAATCCGGCGCGCATGGTTTCCACTCCCAAGCTGCCAAAGCGCATTCCCGCCGTTCTGAGCGCAGAAGATTTGAATGCGTTTCTGGATGGAGTGGTGGCAGGACCCCAGCGTGCTTCCAGTCGCAGCAAAAACAGAGGGATGCACGACGACAGTCACCTGATGGTCAAACGAGATCGCGCCATTCTCGAATTGCTGTACGCCTCGGGACTCCGTGTCAGTGAGTTAACAGGATTAAATCTCGCCGATATTGATCGAAAAGACTTGATGCTTCGCGTTCGCGGCAAAGGCAACAAGGAACGCATTGTCCCCTATGGCGGAAAAGCGGAACAGTCACTCGAAGCATACGATCCTCTGCGTCAGGAACTTCTGCGGAAGGCCGGAGGGCGCGGGGACCGGAACGCCATTTTTCTCAATCATTTTGGAACCAGGCTCACGCAAAGGTCCGTTGCGCGAATCGTCAAAAAATACGCGCGTCTCGCGAATGTGAATTGGGATTTGCACCCGCATTCCTTGCGGCACGCATTCGCTACTCACCTGCTGGCCGATGGCGCGGACCTGCGCGCCATTCAGGAATTGCTGGGGCACTCTTCCCTATCCACTACTCAGCGTTACACGCATGCCACCATTCGCCAACTCATGGAAGTTTTTGACAAGTCGCACCCCCGCGCTTGATTTGGTTTTACAACTTCCCCATTTGATCATCCCAATTCTGCAAATTGTAATCACGGCTGGAACGTTGGACGATTTGAAGGCAGGAGTCACTCTTCCACTGGCTTGGAAACGTCTATCGTGGTTTCTTTTTCACGGCCGCGCCGTTTGCGGAAGAAAAAAGTCAAATGTCTCGCGCTGCACTGGCGGCAACGGAATGGCCGCACAAGTAGAAGAAGCAGGATTGTCCATTCCAGAACGCCGCTGCGGTGCGAACGTATTACATCGTCGCTTCCGCAAAGCGGACATTGTCGAGTCCCCATCCAGAGTGAAACTGCATGTGTTCTAGGCATATTTCACTTCTATCGCACCACGATACTACTCCATGACAACAGAAATTAAAAAGGGGAATTGCCGTAAACCGCATCATGAGTTACCCTTAGCGGGCCTTGGCTCGGGGTGAGCCTCAGGCAAAAGTTCCTGCGAAATCGCAATAATGCAATAAAAAGCTTGATAGTTCCGCAGCGGGGTGACACCCGTGCCCTTTGCGGAAATATGTCCTGAACCCGGGAAATGACATCTAAGGGAGACAATCAATAAAAATGAAATTCTTCCAGAAGAACTTATTTTTTGTGTGGGCGTGGATTGCGTTCGGCCTCTTTGCGGCCCCTGCCATAACATTTGCGCAAACAGACGAAATTCAGGTTTATGACGGCGAAATTGCAGAAAAGGGTAAATTCAATTTAATGATTCACAGTAATTTTACGCCCAGCGGACGCACCACTCCCGACTTCCCCGGCGGCATCGTCCCCAATCATTCTTTTAACGGCACGGCGGAGTGGGCGTATGGCGTCGCAGACTGGTTTGAGCAGGGGCTTTATTTGCCCGTGTACACAATCTATTCACCGGGACACGGCGGAACCATTAACGGTTTTAAGATTCGGGAACTTTTCGTGCGGCCGCACGCTCACGATCACACATTTTTTTATGGTGTCAATTTTGAATTTAGCGTCAATTATTCTTACTGGGAGCAGCGGCATATCACTTCCGAAGTCCGCCCAATCGTAGGATTGCACCTAGGCAAAGTGGATCTGGTTTACAACCCCATTGTGGACACGGATTACACCGG
>DATAPT010000105.1:0-3637 GCA_036265065.1 Candidatus Acidiferrales bacterium
ACGTCACTGCAGCAGCCGCTCCGTGGGTTGCCACTGCACGTCACACGTGTGTGGTTCAAACGCAATAGCGCCTGGCTCGAAG
Organism: Candidatus Acidiferrales bacterium; assembly: GCA_036265065.1. Classification (GTDB taxonomy): domain Bacteria; phylum Acidobacteriota; class Terriglobia; order Acidiferrales; family UBA7541; genus Palsa-360. The sequence goes on from DATAPT010000105.1 coordinate 83, forward strand.
CCTATAGTTACCAGACAACGATTCAAGCAGATTCGTCTTCCCGCTAGGGGACCAATAAAAATTCCGCAAGCGGATGGAACGCCAATCAGGAGATTGGCGTTCCCAGGAGATACACAATTTCGAGAAGAATTCGGTCTAGTTGGAATGCTGGGTGGTGGCTAGAGCGCTAGAGGATGGACCTGGATCGATCCCTTTTGGGGAGTGCGCCGCAAGGATTTCATAATTCTGGTATCTGATCGTCAGAGTCGCGTGGCCGCCACCGCGTATTTCGGAAACAGATTGATTTTCGGAAGGCAGCCAGAAATCGCCAATCTTGATATAGGTATGATGAATATCGGTCTTCCTGATCCAGAAGGATGGATTCTTGGCGGGCTCCGCTTCTATCTTGCACACAGCGAAATCCCGGTTGTCCACCCAGATATGTCCGCGATACAAAAGTTTGCTGGGAACTTTAGGCTCAACGGCGACCATGTACGTGCAATTGTCCTGCGTATTCTGGCGAGTCAGGTCACTGAAATCGTAATTGCTGGAGTTCAACGCGGTGCGCGCTCTATTTTCATCGGTCGAAGCTTCCTGCTCCGTTTCCAGGAGGCGTTTGAGAACCCGGTCAATCAGCCATTGGGGGCCGCTCTGGGAAATAATCTTGAATTGTTTGGTTGCTGGCGCGTCATAGGTCATATCCACGACCATTTCGGCATGGAAAGATAACGGGAGACCCGAGTACGACAGGATATAGGTTCGGCGGCCTTGATATTTCTGCAATGCATCCGCGCGTTCCAAATTGTTCGCGACCAGTTTGTCCACGATCTGAGGCAAATTCATTCTCGCTTCGATCAGCGGCTGAGCAGGGGACGATTGCGCTCGAGAGCTCGAAGACACTAAAAGGGCGCACAAAAGCAAAGGAGCGACCAGCAACCTGAAAAAATGTTTTCCTGTGGACATAAGATAATCTGGCCTCTCCGGCGAGTGTGGGTAGCCGGGAATGTCAATTGAGTTCAAGTGTTCATGATCTTTCTTGCATCATCGAGGAGCATGTCTTCTACCTGAGCGGCGGGCTGAGCGTAGCGCTCATAAGTGCTATACATTCCGGAAAATATTTGTTCCCAGGAACCATTAGTAAGCGCACGTGCGCGGGCTTCCATGCGCATCGATGCCTGTAATTCCGGCTGCGTCATGAGGTTCATCAACAAGGGAGCGAACTCATCATAATTTTTTGCCACGTAACCTGACTTGCCGTGTTCGACCGTTGCAGCAGGGCCGCCACTCGATGTGACCACGGCAGGAACGCCGGATGCAAGCGCTTCAAGCACCGCCAGTCCAAACGTATCAGTTTCGGACGGAAAAACAAAAGCGTCCATATTGGCATACGCGAGGGAAAGATCTCTTCCGGTCAGCCAACCTTTAAATTCCACGTGCTTCATATTCTGACGCAGCCAGTTTTCCTCGGCGCCCTGGCCGATCAGCACAATACGAAAATCGCCGATACCCTTCGCCAGAAGATCTTTTTCCAGCTGCGCGAGGAACCGGACATTTTTTTCCGGAGTCAGCCGCCCGACATAACCTATTTGGAAAGGACCATCCGAGCGTTCTCGAAAATTCGGGCTGAATGTTTCCGTATCCACGCTGTGCCCCATCAGAAAGCAGGGTTTGCCTGTGGCTTTGCCCAGCAATTCAACCAATTCGAGATTCGGGGTAAAGAGCAGCCGTGGAATCTTGTAGAAATGTGCAGCGGCACGGAAACTGCCAGCTTCAGCGCCCGCCGCGATTGGCCGCGAAAGTTTTTTTGGCCACGATGACAGCAGGGACGATACTCGGCGGCCAGCAAATTGATGAATATTGGTTTGCCAGGATGCAGCAAGGGTCACATGTAAATTGTGCGCCACAAGCGCTCCCAGTATGCCCACATCGCTTGGCCCGGTAATTTGAATGATATTCGGGGCGAAATCCCTGACCACCTGCAAAAGTCTTTGATAATGGCGCGAAAACAATAAGTCGAATTCGTGATGCCCATCGAGAGGAAATGTGAACCGGCCGCGGCGCAGCTGAATTCTTGTCAGGGATCCGTCAACCACAATTTCATCCGTTGGCCCGGCGTAAACCATAAGAAAAGGAATACCGCGCTTCCTGGCGAATTCCGCAAATTGCTTGCTGGTATTCGCAACTCCATCGATTTCCCGGTAGGTGCAGGGAAAAAGAGCGACCCGGATGTTCTCTCCCGTCAAGCATTCACCCCGCGCGGAACTTTCAACGCGCGATGCACTTCCGCTTTTCCTCTAAATGTAAAATTCAGAGCGTGGCGCACCGAAGTATTTTCGACCATCCGGAAAATTGCAAAAATGTGCCCCAAAAAGGGCGGAGGCGCTTTCCACAGACAGGATAAAGGACGGTGATATCCCGTTTGAAAATCCATGTGAAACACGCGCTCATCCCACTTGCGGGATCCTACCGGATGGTCCGGATAATCGCGGATAGTATCGATCACGGTTTGCATGAAACGTATTCCCAGCAATTCAGAATATTGCGGCATGAAAAGAATGTGGCTGAGCTGCTCCACCCTGATTTCATTGATAAACTCGGAAAAACTAGTGGCGCAGGTCAGGTTCAGGGCGCCGCTCGGCTCCAGTCCGTGGCGGTCCCCTCCGGAGATTAGCGGCCGCTGCCAGGCAGCCGCCAGTTCAATGACGCTTTTATTTTCGGTCCACGCGCGCATCGCATTCAACTCAAAAGCGTGAATAAATTCCACGTGTCCTTGCAAAAACTTATCCACAAAATTCCGAAAGGTCGCCTGCCCCAGACAATACTGGTCCCAATGAGGATGATTGAAAACGATCAGTACTTCCGGAAGGGAATGAAGCGACGATAAAAGTTCGATCAATCGCGCAGGGGAAGGATTTCGCGAGTAGGCGGAAAGATCGTCCATAATCAAGTGCGCCTGGCTCTCCGGCAAATTGTGAATTCCCAAATGAAAAGTCGCCTCTTCGAACGGGACGCTCCATTCGACGGCGAACGGGACTCGAACGGGGTTGGGCAGCTGGCGCAGTGCGGCCGGCGCATCAATGCTGTCATGGTCCGTCAGCGAGACGAGGCTCATCAATTCGAGATCGGCTTCGATCTGATTGCTCTCCAGCTCAAAAGCAAGCTTGGGCGGCAACGGTGGCGTCCAATAGGCCTGGGAAAAATCGACGGGCCGCGCGGCTTTCTTGAGTTGTTCCTTCAAAGCCCAGCGCAGCAAGGGTCGCTTTTCGGCGAAGGCCGGAATGAACATCAAGCTCTCCTTGGATTGATTGGTGTGGCTATGAAGAGAAACCGCTGTGCGGTAGTTTCGCGCGATTTCGGGATGCTTCCAGAGACATGAAATTCGTGATGGAGGCAATGGGTTTCTTCCGTGGAGATTTATTGTCATATTAAGGATGTCAAAATCCGACCTCGCACTCCAGTGATCTAAATACTAAATTTCCAAGCTGGCAATAACGATGTCTACACAAAACTCCCCATCTGCCTTTGTAAATTCAGCTGGGAAGGTCCGTGGAATCGGCGCTTTTGTCCCGGTTGTTT
>DATAPT010000106.1:0-6900 GCA_036265065.1 Candidatus Acidiferrales bacterium
GTTCCGCCGTGCGTGAAAGCATCCAGCGGTCGAGCTCTTCCATCTCCGCTTCCGGCACGGAATCGCGAGACGGATCGAAATCAGCAAGATTACCCAGCGCGAAGCGGAACGTGTTGCGCAGCTTGCGGTACGCTTCTGAAAGCTGCGTCATCACGTTGTCCGACATGCGAACGTCCGCCGTGTAATCCTGCGACGCCACCCACAAGCGCAACAAATCAGCGCCCCACTTTTCGCACACTTCGGTTGGCAGCACAACGTTGCCGAGCGACTTGGACATCGGCTGCCCCTTGGCGTCCAGCGTCCACCCGTGCGTGAGCACTTGCCGGTACGGCGCGCCGTTGCGCACCGCTACGCCCACCAGCAGCGAACTGTGGAACCATCCGCGATACTGGTCCGGCCCCTCGAGATACATGTCCGCAGGCCAAGGAAGTTCCTGTCCCGCAGCATCGAGCCGGTCAAGCACCGCGAGGTGCGAAGAGCCGGAATCGAACCACACATCCAGAATGTCGGTCTCTTTGCGCCAGCTGGATGCGCCGCAGGAACAATGTGTCCCAGTAGGCAACAATTCTTCAACCGTATGCGTGAACCACGCGTCGGCGCCCTCGACGGTGAACCATTTCTGCACCAGCGCGTGCAGCGCGGCGTAATCCTCAAACTGTTTATTGCATTTCGTGCAATATAAAATCACAAGCGGCACGCCCCAGAAACGTTGGCGAGAAACGCACCAGTCTGGGCGCTCCGCAATCATCGAATGAATGCGTTGCGCTCCCCACTCCGGCGTCCATTGGACTTTGGAAATTTCCGCCAGCGCGCGAGAACGGATCGGCCCCGCGCCCGTTCCCTCTCCATCCAGATCGATGAACCATTGTTCCGTGGCGCGGAAAATCACCGGATTGTGACAGCGCCAGCAATGCGGGTAGCTGTGCGAAAGTTTTTGTTCGCCGAGCAGCGCGCCGCGATCGCGCAGCAACGCCACAATAATCGGATTCGCCTCGAACACGGTCTTGCCCTTGTATTCCGGCAGCCCTTCGAGGTAGCGGCCCTGATCATCGATTGGGGCATACGCTTCAATCCCATACTTCTGCCCGGTCTGAAAATCCTCAACACCATGGCCCGGTGCAGTGTGCACAATGCCGGTGCCCTGATCGAGCGTGACGTAATCGGCCAGCACCGCAGGCACGATCAGATCCAGAAACGGATGCTTGAATTTCAGTTCCGCTAATTCTTGGCCTTTCCACGGGCCGCGCACACTTCCCGCTTCGAGCTTCAGCGCGTCGAGCGCTGGGCCCACGAGGTCAGCAGCTAGCAGCAACGCTCCGGCGGAAGTTTCCACCACCACATAATCGTAATCAGGATGGAATGCCAGCGCGCGATTGTGAGGAATCGTCCAGGGAGTCGTCGTCCAGATCACGCCGCTCACGCCCGCGCCAAGCTTCTCCGCCGCAGCGCCCGGCTCGACAGCAAATTTTACCCAGATCGACGGGCTCGTATGGTCTTCGTATTCCACTTCCGCTTCAGCCAGCGCCGTCTTGTCAAAAATGCACCAGTACACGGGCTTCAACCCGCGGTACACGTATCCTTTTTCGAGAAACGTAATAAACGCATCGGCAATGGTCGCCTCATAATGCGGGCTCATCGTCAGATAAGGATCTTCCCACTGCCCCAGCACGCCGAGGCGCTTGAAATCGCGCCGGTGCTGATCCACATAGCGCAAAGCAAATTCGCGGCACATGCGGCGAAACTCGCCCGGCGGCACGCTGCCCTTTTTTCCGCCCAATTCTTTTTCCACCTGCGTTTCAATCGGCAGCCCGTGGCAATCCCATCCTGGAACATAGGGCGCGCGAAACCCCGCCATGGTTTTCGACTTCACCACCATGTCCTTCAAAATTTTGTTCAGGCCCGTGCCCAGATGGATAGTGCCCGTCGGATACGGCGGCCCATCGTGCAAAACATAAGTAGGCGCTCCGGCGCGGGATTCCTGAATGCGATGATAAAGTTTTTTTTCTTCCCATTCCGCGAGCTGCTTCGGTTCGCTCTGCGGCAGGCCGGCCTTCATGGGAAAGGCCGTTTTTGGCAAGTTCAGTGTGCTTTTCAAATCAACAATTTTGGGCATAAGTTCGTTTCGTTTGCGACATTTCCTTTTCGTTTGCGTCTAAGTTGTTAGATGAATGAGAAGCGCGCAGTCCGCCAAATTCCGGTGAACCCGGCGGGGTCAGGTACTAGCTGTACTGTTGTGCCTGTACCGCGATGTTGGGAAACCCGCTTCCTCGTGTTAACGTCACAATGTTACAATGGATTTGAAGATGTGTCAGCCATTGCACACTTCGGGGCATCCATTCGCGCCGGAGGGGAATCGTAGAGCAAGAGACATTATCGGGCCCCGCGAGGTTTAAATAATCTTGAGCACGATTGCGCCAAAGTGGAGTGATCCAGGGACGCCGGCCCCCAAGGTAGTCTTGCCTGAGGGGAGCACTGCTCCGCGTCTCGGCGGATCACAGAAACCCTTATCGCGCGGTTTTATTTCCAACCTCAAAGATTTTCTAACCGAGCGCCCCGTCAAGCTTAACAAGAACGTCAAGGGGGATGTTTTCACCGTAGCGGAATACGGCGGAGGCGTCGCCGAGAATTTCAAGGAATGGTTCAAGCCGACTCCCAAAGCGGTTTCTTCCCGCATGACGGTGGACTGGCAGCCCTCCTACAAAGTTCTCTGGCAGAATTTGCGCGACCTGATTTCTCCGCCCAAGCTGCCGCCTCTGCAGGTCACCAGCAAACCCGTTAAGGTTAAAGAAATCTGGTCGAAGGATAAAGCTTTTGGGCCATCCCAGATGATTGCTTTGGGCGTACACGTGGCCATTACGATTCTCGTATTTTCTCCCTTGCTGTACACAGTAGTCACGAAGGCGACCTCGAACCCGGTTAACCAAGGACTGGTTACGCCCCTCGATATTTCTGACTACACGATGAAACTGCCTCCCGGAAAAGATAAAGCGGGTGGCGGCGGTGGAGGCGGCGAGCGCAATCCCCTCCCTGCAACTCGAGGCAAAGCGCCAAAGTTTAGCTTTAACCAGATTGCACCTCCCATGGTGCACACCAAGCCCGACTCTAAAATTGAAGCGACATTGCTTGGACCTCCGGACCTGAAAATCCCGAGCCCTAATATGGATAACTATGGCGATCCGCTCGCCAAGCTGATGAACACCTCCGGTGGACCCGGCGGTGGCAGCGGCATTGGCAGCGGCACGGGGACTGGAATTGGCAGCGGCGAAGGCGGCGGCTTAGGGCCCGGCTCCGGCGGTGGAACGGGCGGCGGCATTTACCATCCGGGGACTGGCGGTGTCGGATTTCCTTCATGCGTGTATTGCCCCGACCCCAAATATTCCGAAGAAGCACGCAAAGCAAAATACCAGGGCACAGTTGTACTTCAGGCTGTGATTACGCCTGATGGCCGCGCCACCGAAATTCAGGTGGTAAAAGGTCCCGGCCTGGGCCTCGAAGAAAAAGCCGTGGAAGCCGTAAAACAATGGCGCTTCAAGCCAGCCATGGGCCCGGGCGGAAAAGCCGTTCCCGTAACAGTCCCCATCGAAGTTACATTCCGCCTGCTGTAATCACTCCCGGCGTTTGCGCCATATAATCACTCAATCCATAATTCTGCGCATTTGCTTTTGTAGCGCCCGTCCGCTTTGTGGACGGGCAGCTTTTAGCTTCCGCAGCTTAAACGGTTGCAACACGATTTTCCCCTTGCTACCGTTGCGGAAACACATCCCTCCAGAATCGTTCCCAACCGTCCCCGCGCGATGTACACTTCGGCATGAGATCCATGACAAAAACATCGCACATGTATGCAGTGGCTATATTGCTGACCGGCTTAACTTTTCTGTCGCCCGCGCATCTCGCGGCTCAATCAACGGGCCGCGTCGAATTCCAGGCGCGCGTAGCGCCCACTGGCGGCCAGCCGGAACCCGTGCGCCAGCTGACGTTTTGTTTAATGCGCAAAAGCCTGGAGGAAATCCGCGCGGAAGCCTCGCAATCCGCACCCCCTCCCGATCTCGATAAATTCGTCGATGGTCAGGAAGCCACGCCTGAATTGAAAACATGGATGAAGAAGCATCGCTCCGTGCAGCTATCCGGCGAGGAATTCACCAAGAGCCTGACGCCGGAAGATATTGTGGGCATCCCCGAATTTTTCAAGGCCTACATGACTCATAACGCCGCCTACAGGGGCATGGGCTTCCCCGAGCCGAAGTTTAAGGAAAAGGATCGCAAGGCTAATCCCGAAAAATTCCAGGCGCAAAAAGATCAATACGAAGCCAGCGTGCGTAAATTTATTGGCGCCACGCCGGATTCGGTAAAAGGGATGGACCTGGAACTCGTCGATCTGAATCCAAATGCAAAATGGGTATCCCTTGAAAATAAACATGCAAAATTAGTGGAAGCGAACGCCATGCAGGTCGCCCAGGAACGCTACGTCGTCGCCCGAACGGAGACAGACCTTGAGGGACGCGGATCGTTCTCGAACATCGCTCCGGGAAATTATTGGATTGGCATGTTTGGCGCGGAAGCAATTTCAGGAGACGTTCGCCAGCATTGGGATTTGCGTGTTACAGTGCGTCAGGGCGAAACCGCCAGCATAGAACTGTCAAACTTCAACGCCGTCCGGTCAAACACATCGGCCCAAAATTCCAACAATTAAGGATTCTTCCCTTAGTGATCCGGCCAGACGAAAGCGCCGCATAGATGGGCACCTTGCCCATCTGGATCGCGTTTAATCTTGGCGTCGCGCTTTTTCTCCTGCTCGACCTCACGCTCTTTCACCGCCGCGCGCACGCCGTGAGTTGGCGCGAAGCGGCGCTGGAAAGCGCGGGATGGGTTGCCATTTCGCTCGGCTTCGGCTCCTGGATTTTTGTTTCGCACGGCCGCGGGCCTGGACTTGAATTTTTCAGCGGCTACGTCGTTGAAAAATCCCTCAGCGTGGATAACATCTTTGTTTTCCTGTTGATCTTCCAATACTTTCGCGTTGATCCGCGTTATCAGCACCGCTTGCTGTTCTGGGGCGTGCTGGGCGCGATCGTCCTGCGCGGCGCAATGGTCGGCCTGGGCGCCGTGCTGATCGCCAGGTTTGACTGGATCCTCTACATCTTCGGCGCTTTCCTCTTGTACTCAGGATTCAAGCTGTTTGGCGCCGACCATGCCGTGCATCCCGAAAAAAATCCCGTGGTGCGCTGGGCGCAAAAATATTTGCCCATGTCCAAGGAAGGGTCCGGAAAGAAACTCTTTTTGCGGCAGAGCGGGAAGTGGCTGTTCACTCCACTTTTCCTGGTGGTGATCGTTCTCGAAACGACGGATCTCGTGCTGGCCGTGGATTCGATTCCCGCCGTATTTGGCGTTACGCGCGACCCATTTATCGTTTACAGTTCCAACATCTGCGCGATCCTGGGTCTGCGCGCGCTCTATTTTCTGCTGGCTGGAACACTGCAATACTTTCAGTATCTCGATGAAGGCCTGGCCATCACCGTCATGTTCATCGGGGCAAATGCAAATGAAAGTTCAGCCGAGAAAAACGTATATGGACTATGTCTATGCTTTCAATCCGGTTCCGGTGACCCCGGTACTGATTGGCCACCTGGCCGATCGCGATCCTGACGAGCGCTCCGTCACAGCTTCTCAACTTTTTGTCGCGGGCCTTGCGCGCTTGTTTAATTCCCTCAAAACTTGGCAGGAAGACAAGGATTTTCAGGAGCTTCTAATACGTGAAAATTATGGGATTGATCAACCCCGGGTTCCTTTTTTCGCCGTCGTAACGGTGGGAGTCGCGGTCCTTCCGGAAACCTTCGAAAAGATTCGTGCGGCAAACGGTTCTGCGCCTTTGGCCGATGCGCCTTCCGATCAGGACGTTCTGGAATTTGAATTGGAATTCAGTGAAAGTGGCATGCCGGATGTCCGTCTGGACATACTGACAACAAAAGTTCCCGGCGGCAACGGCGCCATCGCGCGTTTCCTCGAAAAATTCAGAGAAGGAATTCAGCAAGTGGAAATTGACGTGACCGATGTGGACCGCGCCACGGAAATCCTCCGCACGCGTTTCAATATTCCCCCAATTTTTCCAGCCACACGCTCCGGAGCAAACGGCACTCGCGTAAATTTTTTCCTGGTCACCGTATCAGAAAATCAAAAGTTGCTGGTCGAATTGGTTGAGCAGCCTCAGTAGGACAGGCTTCAGCCTGTCTGCTTTTGAATTGTGCGGTGTTAGGAAAAGTCAAAAGAAGACAGGCTGAAGCCTGTCCTACTCAACTCCTCCCAAACACTGGAATCGCCGCGCCGTGAATCACCCGCGCATCTTCCGAACACAAAAACAAAATGACGCGCGCAATTTCTTCCGGCTTCGGCCATTTTGAAAAATCCGCCTTCGGCATCGCCGCGCGATTCACCGCCGTGTCGATAATGCTCGGCAGGACGGAATTCACATTAATGTTGAATGGTTTTACGTCTGCCGCCAGCGAATCCATCATCGCCAGCGCCGCCGCTTTCGATGCGGCGTAAAGCGCTCCCCCCGCCGCGTGATCCCAGGCCGCCTTGGACGCGATGTTCACAATCCATCCGCGACCCTGCTTAATCATTTGCGGCACCACGGCGCGAGCCAGCACAAATCCCGCGTTGAGATTGAGCTGCATCATTTTGTCGTACGTCCGCGAGTCCACTTCCCACAGATTTGTTCCGCCCGCATATCCGCCCACCGTGTTCACGAGAATATCGAGCCTGCCATGCTTGGCCACAATTTCAGCCACAAATTTTTCGACGGCCGTCGCATCGGTAACATCCACTTGCACGCCCACCGGGGCCGCCGCGCCGATTTTCTGCGCTGCCAAAACAACCGCGGCAAACTCTTCCGCCGCGCGGTATGTC
>DATAPT010000107.1:0-4814 GCA_036265065.1 Candidatus Acidiferrales bacterium
ATCATGATGACGACGATGGCGGCGCTTTTCGGAGGCTTGCCGCTGGCCTTGGCAAATGGCACGGGCGCCGAATTGCGCAGGCCGCTGGGCATCAGCATTGTGGGTGGCTTGATGGTCAGCCAGATGCTTACGCTGTACACCACTCCGGTGATATATCTATATATGGACAGGCTGCAGCAACGATTCCGGCGGCGCAAGCAAGCGCCTGCAATCTCCGGCGATGTTCCTTCGACTCCTGCGCCTTTGCAGGACCCATTGCTGACGTAAGTTCGATCCTGGAATTGTGAGCCGCTTTTACGTGTTGTGAAATACGGGCGGAAAGTTTCATGAAATTTTTTTCCTCCATCGCCATCGCCCTCCTTTTTTGTACTCTGACGTTGACCCTGCTGGCTTTCCAAGGCCCCGGTTTTGAGGACGAGGAAGAGACGCCTGCACTGCCCCCCGATGCGCAGCAGAAAGCCGAATGGACGTTTGCGCGTTACCACTTCCGGTCGAATAACGACACCGGGGGTTTCCGCCGATTCCACATGTGGGCGGCGGATTATCCAAAAGCCGACCGCCAATTTACGATGGGCGTGCGGCGGCTCACTCGTTTGCACGCGCGCGGATTGGAGCAGGTGATTGACGCGGACTCGGAAGAATTGTTTAACTGGCCATGGATTTATATGGAGCACGGCAATGGCTGGAATCTGACGGATGATGAGGTGGTAAGGCTTCGGCGATATTTGTTACGGGGCGGTTTTCTATTGTCGGACGATACGCACGGGGATTATGAGTGGGAATCGCTGGTCGAAGGCCTGCGTTTAATTTTTCCGGGACGCCAGATAGAAGATTTGAAAAACGACGACGAAATTTTTCATGTGATGTACGACTTGAACGACCGCGTGCAGATTCACGGGACGCGGTTTTTGTGGGGAGGACGTCCTTACGGTCCCGATATGGTCACTCCGAAGTGGAGGGCGATTCGCGACGATGACGGGCGCATCATGGTGGCCATCTGCCACAACTCGGATGTGGGGGATGCGTGGGAGTGGGCCGACAGTCCTAATTATCCTGAACGAGAAACTTCACTTGCCTACCGGATTGGAATCAATTACATCCTGTTTGATATGACACATTAATTTTGTGGCGCCGGGGCCAGAGATGGTCCGGGCCGAATTTGCATTCGGCCCGGGACAGAACATGGATGAGGGAATTGGTGGTCGTCCACTCGTTATTAATTCAATTTTTGCTACTTGCCGTTATCCCGAGGAGCGAAAGCCACTCCGCGTAGCACTTCACCGGACTTCGCTTCGCGAATGGTTGTGAAATGGCTCTGGGAGGGCAGCGTGGTTGCCTTCAGAAGGTCCGTTACCTTTACCAGTTTGTTCGGGTCCGCGCCCTGGTCTCCGCTGGGGCTGACGGTTGAAGTTACGGCGTAAATGTCGACCGTGCCTTCACCGTTCACTCGGCCAGTCAGATTGCGGCAACCGCCAGTAGCGGGATTGAGCGCCGTCGGGTAGTTGTCAACACTGTAAGGCACGCCGATATTCAGACCACTATTGATGACGTAATCCATTTGCCAGATGCCATTTATGAGAGTCCATTTTTGGACTCCCGCGGTGGCCTGCGCGTAAGAGGTGGCAACATTTCCGTTTACGGCGGGAGACACAAGTGTGCCATCGCCTTCGTCGCAAACATACAGCGTGTTTGCGTTGGCAAACCAAATGCCGAAAGGATAGGAGATTGGTGTTACAGCGCCAGTTGTCGGATCTGCTCCAGCCGCGAGTGTGTTGGGAAATCCTGGCAGAATCGTGATGGGCACCGTTGCGAGAGCGGCTTTATCTCCGGAAGGCAGGACACCCGAAGCGCCTACCTGATAGACGGTGTTGATGCCGTTAGAGCCGCTGCCCTTGGTGACATACAAGGTGTTATTGAAAATAGTTATCCCGCGATAATTATTGTCCTTCCCGGCTTTGTCCAGCGCGTAGGGCGCTTGTGTCAACGGGTCGATGACTTGGTTGATTTCGAAATCACCGATCTTGGTGATGTTCGGCGCCACTGGAGGCGTCTGGCCAGGAACGAGCAATTCTACTCCGGTGGAATGAACGAGTTCATCGCCGGCGATGGTTGTGGTCACTTGTTTCTTGGAGAGGTTACCGCTGTTGTCGTTTCCGACCATGTAATATAACGAATCGCCTTTGATAGCTCCGCGACCGTTGTCTCCGCTATAGGCATTGCCGTCGGTGATCATGAGATCGCCGTGGGCATCGACTTCCGCCACGGAGCGATAGTACTGTCCGACAGCGGTATTCGTTGGATCGATCAGTCCCGGAGTGTTGCCGTTGGACACGTCGAAAATGTTTACACCGGTCAGAAACCCTGGACCGCCACGATAAACCATGAAGGTCACTGACTTTCCATCAGTCGACAGATGAAGGGCGAGTTCGGATTTTGAACTGAAGCTTGTCACGATTTGGTCGGTGGGGATGGGCAGCGTGCCTAGCAGATTGCCTTCCGTCGTGAGGTTATCCAAGAAAACAGGTGACGTGATGCCGAAGTGGCCGTCGGCTGCGGAGTTAAAGAAGACTCCTGGAAAACTGGCGTCGTTGGTCGGCGTGGTGCAGGTGTTAACAACGGGAGTTGTTCCGCCGGCGATCAGTGGCACGTTAACTGTGCCTGCGACGCATCCTGGCGGCAGTACGGTTACGCCAGGGACAAGCAGTGAGGGAATCCCGACATAAACAGTGCGGGTGACCACAAGACTGTTTGGTTGGAAAGTAATTGGATCATTATTGGGCCCCGCCTGAATAACACCAGAAAATGCAAATGACAGTGCGAGTGCAAAAAACACTTTCTTCATAAAAATAATTCCTCCTAGGAATTGCGCGCGGGAAGCAGATGGCGCCTCGAAAATCTCATGAACGGCGGGAGATGAACATTAAACGGGCATGAATAATTGGTGAACGAAAAAAGAAAGGGCCAGAAACTTTATGGAATGTTTATGGAAAATCCATTGAAGAGAAATTGAAATGAAGTTGACGCGGCGGGGAGGACGACGTATGTTTTTTGCGCGAAGTTTGCGGCATCTTCAAAATACTTTTTCATGCGGATCGGTCGAAATGGGGAATGCATTTTTTGGTGTGAGTCAGGACGGGAGATAAAATCGTGAATCATAAAGTGAATGGCAAGTGTTTACATTTTTTGTTGCCGCTGCTGTTGGCAGCTTCGGCGCCGATATGCGCATTCGCGCAAAGCTTTCCTCCGGATGGGCCGGGAATTCCCACGATCGCCTTAACCGGAGAGCCCGCGTCGCAAGAGCCTGCTCCCAATCCTCCCGACCAGCAATCGCAATGGAACATGGAACTGGCGGGGTTCAGCGATCTCCAAGGTCGCTCGGCGTACCAGCCGATCATTATTAATGAGGGCGGTCGCGAAATCGCTTATGTCGGACACCACACGGGCAGCATGATGAATTCGCTCACGGGTGTCGTGGAACCGAACGGGACTTCGATTGTCGATGTGACCGACCCAGCGAAACCGAAATACCTGGCGCACATTCCCGGCTCATCGGAAAAAGGTGAAGAATCGGGAGGCGCGCAGATGGTGCGCGTGTGCAGCGGAAGTTTGCTCCCGCACGGCGTGCGCGGCAAATGGTATTTACTGCGGCCGCTGGGATCGAAGGCGCAGGAAATTTATGACGTCACCGATCCGTCGCATCCAACTCTTCTGACGCAGATTGTGGGCGACCTCGATCACACGCATAAGAGCTGGTGGGAATGCGATACGGGGATCGCGTATCTGGTGGCCAATGCTCCGGCCGAGGGCTGGAAGGGCCAGCACATGAAGATTTACGATCTGAGCGATCCCGCCAAGCCTGTCTACATTCGCGATTTCGGACTGCTGGGCCAGCAACCGAATGCAACTTCGCATGAAGGGGTTGTGGAAGGAATTGCAATTCACGGAATGATTTCCGCAGGGACCGCAAAGAATCGCGTGTATGCCGCGTACGGGACGGGAGCGAACGGCGTCATTCAGATTCTGGACCGCAAAAAATTGCTGACGGCATTCGAGAATCCCAAGAAGCCCACGACGGAAGAAATGCTCGCGCCACAGGTGGGATACTTGACGATGTCGCCGGATCAGGGAGCGCACACTACATTTCCGATTTTTGCCGAACCGATCCCCGGATTTCAGGGGCACGCCGCTCTAAAAAAGAGGGACCTGCTGATCGTGCCGTCGGAGTCATCGCGCGGCGATCATTGCTCTCCCGGGCCGGGCGGAGAGCGCGCGGGTCCGCACCTCGCATTTATGGTGGACATCAGCAACGAGGCTACCCCCTGGCCCATTTCCACATTTCACGTGCCGGAAAATCCCGGAGATTATTGCGGCAAGGGAGGAAGGTTCGGCACACACGCCGTGGCCGAATCGTTCTACCAACCGTATTACGGGAAGATCGCGATTTTTTCGTGGTTTAATGCGGGCACTCGCGTTTTTGATATTCGCGATCCATTTTCCGTGCAGGAGGTGGCGTATTTCATTCCTGCGCCCAACAAGAACACCATGTCGTTCTGCCCGGAGGATGGAATCAGCCATCCTGTGGGCGATCCGAAAATCAACGCGGCCTGTCAAAAAGTAATTGAGACGAACAATGTCGAGGTGGATGATCGAGGGCTGATCTATAGCGCGGATCGCGCGGGCACAGGCCTGCATATCATGCGGCTGACGGGGCATGCGAAGGAGATTGTGGTTAGAGATCGATAATTATTTAAAAAACACCCGAAAATTTCGGGGGTTTTTATGTGGCATAGGCTTCAGCCTGTGCGGGGTTAGTC
>DATAPT010000108.1:0-5076 GCA_036265065.1 Candidatus Acidiferrales bacterium
GGTTTGTGCGCTGATTGTGTTCGTTTTCCATCCGCCCAAAAATAGAAATACGGTGAGCGCGCCAACCATTCCTGCCATGCCCAGTATAGCCTTGGGCTCATGTTGAATCCCAATCGGAGCGCTCACATCTTTTTGGTCAAAAAGTTTTTCCGCAGCTTCCATGCCTTCGCGGATTTGTCTGCGAACCTCGGCTTCCGCCATTGCTCCCCAGCGGTTGATCGCGGCTTCCCAGGGACTGAGAGGACGCGCCTTTGCTGCTTTTACGAGGGCATTCTCCAGCGCGTCGGCGGATTGATATCGTCTGGCGGGGTCCTTCTGCAGGCACTTCATAATCACTGCTTCGATGGCGCGGGAAAGTTGCGGCACAATTTCGCGCGGGCGCTTCGGATAATCCCGAATTTGCTTGATGGCCACCGCGACAGGCGAATCGCCGCTGAAGGCGGGAACGCCGGTCACCATTTCGTAGAGCAGAAGACCAACGGCATAAATATCGGTGCAGGAATTTACCGGTTTTAAATCGGCTTGCTCCGGTGCCATGTACGCAGGCGTGCCTACGATCGTGCCGGTCATCGGGCCTTCGCGATGAACCATGCGGGCAATCCCGAAATCCATGATTTTTACGGTGCCCTTGCGATCGAGCATGACGTTCGCAGGCTTCAGGTCGCGGTGCACGATTCCCTGCGCGTGCGCCTCGCGCAGACCCGCGCAAATCTGGCGCGCGATATCCAGCGCTTCCGTCACGGTCATAGCGCCCGCCCGATATAACTTGGCCGACAAACTTTCGCCCTCGATCAACTCCATGGATGTGTAGGCCATTCCATTGAGGCGAGTGAATTCATGGATGCGGCATACATTCTTGTGCGTAATTTTGCGGGCCAGGCAGAGTTCCCGCTTGAAATTTTCCTGGGCTTCGGGATCGGAGGCAATTTCAGGTTTAAGAATTTTTAGCGCGACAATTTCGCTGGTTTCCTGGTCGCGCACTTTATACACAATCCCCGTGCCGCCCGAGCCGATCTGAGATATGACTTCATAGCGCGGCGGAATGTGGGAAGTGGATGTCACGCGTTCCTGCACGCGGTAGGCTTCGGTGTTGGACCACACCACTTCGAAGATGTCTTCTTTTTCCGTGCGGCCATCGATGGTGAGTTTATTCAGCCAGCGGCAACGCAGGTCCACTTCTTTGGAGATCGATTCGTAAGTGGCGCGAGAAATTAAAATTTGCGCGGGAGCCGTGTGCTTGACGATGCGGGCCGTCACGTTGACCACGTCGCCAAACAGGTCGTTCCCCTTGCGGAAACCGACGCCGGTATGAATGCCAATGCGGATATCGACCCGCTGGTTTTCGGGTTGCGATGAATTGAATTTCAGGAATTCGCGCTCGATTTCCACAGCGGCGCGTACCGCGGATGCGGCGTCCGGGAATTCGGCCATGGCGGAATCGCCGATGGTCTTCACCACTTTGCCGCCATGCTGCTCAATGGCTTGCGCGGCTAATTCATCGTGACGGTGGATCATCACGAGTCCGGCCGTATCGCCATTGCGGTCAAAATAGCTGGTTGAGCCCACCACGTCGGTAAAAAGCACCGTCAAGGCATTCTTGTGCCTGCGGAGCTGTTCATCGATCTCAGCTCGTGCCTTGAGAAGTGCGTCGACGTCGTCTGCGGAATGCATAAATTATGACCTATTAAGTGTGCCAAGATGAGGGCGGTTAGCCAATGGTTCAGGAGTAACAAACTAGTAGTACGTATGTACTTGAGGAAATTTAGTACCACAAAATACGAGTTTTTTATCCTCGTAGGCCATTGATAAATAAGAGGATAATCTTAATCTGCCAGGTCAATTCCAAGCTGAATAAGCCAGAAAAGCTACCCGCTCCTAAAACGAGCGGGCGCTACGAAACCGGTCTCGTAGAGGCGTCTTCATTCCGCGCTCTTCGGAATGAAGACGGCGACCGGGTTTGGTGGCCAAGCAGATAAAATCCGTCCGCCTGAACTATCTCGCGCGAGTCTTGGTGCATACTAGCAGAGATCGGACGCATTTGAATCATGCAGGGTCCATGGACTACGAATCGAAATGCCCGGTAACTCGAAAGTACGACACGGAAGGCGAAGCCCTCTCCACGGCCGCGCATCAGATCGCGACTAATGCCGCGCCAAGGGATCTCCGCGCCTACATGTGCACTTACTGTGAAAGCTGGCACCTTACAAAAGGCGTGGGCAAAAACGAGACGAAACGAAAGAGTCGCTGAGCTTCCGGTGTTACGGGAAAGAACGCGGGGAAGGATATAGATAACCTTTCGGTTGTGATTATTGGCGCGGCGAAAGGTCGCGTTTCCCGGCGCAGTGTCGTCTTGGCCAAAAATTCGCGAATCAAGAAAAATTGGGATTGCTGAGCGAGTAAAGCACATGCCTTCTTAAGGCATGTCCCTCGACGATGCGCGGGTGATCGAAGATTTTGCCTGGACTTTGCCGGAATTCTGTATGAACACTTCCGGGACTTTGACGCGACTCTGATTTCTAGGCTGGGGCAATAACTTCTAGGTTCCCGTCCATTTGGGTTTGCGTTTGTTGAGGAATGCGTCCATGCCTTCTTTGAAATCATTGCTCATGTAGCACTGCAGGATCATCCTGGGATCTTCTTCGGGAGTCATTTTTTCCTTGATGCGGCGCAGGGCTTCTTTCGTAACGCGCAGAGTTAGCGGCGCACGGGAGGCCACGATTCGCGCTAGCTCGTCAGCGCGAGTTTGCAACGTTGCGAAATCGGGGAGCACTTCGCTCACCAGGCCAATGGCGTGTGCTTCTGCGGCATCCACCAACCGGCCGGTGAAGAGGATGTCCTTTACACGCGCCTGCCCCAGCAGGGCCACCATTCGGACATAATTTGCCATCGACAAACAATTACCGAGGGTGCGGGCAACGGGCACGCCAAAGCGCGCATTGGCAGCGGCGATGCGCATGTCGCAACATGCGGCGATCGTGGCCCCTCCGCCGGTGCAGGCTCCGGCGACAGCAGCGATCGTCGGGATCGGGATTCGCTCGATGCTGTCCAGCATGCCGTTAATTCGCGCTTCGTAATCGAGAGCGTCCTGCGCGGTGGACCATTTTTTGAATTCGGAAATGTCGGTTCCCGCCGCGAATGCGGTTTCATCCACGCCGCTGAGCACCAAAACTTTTATGGCCGGATCGGCGGACGCCTCTTTGCAAATCTCCAGGAGCCGCTCGTACATCCGGAATGTAAACGCGTTGCGGGCTTCGGGGCGATTGATAGTAATGCGGCCCACACCATCGTTTGCTGCGTACAAAACTTCCTGGCTCATTGCGTCGCGCCTTTCCTGGTCGATTCCGGAGTTTGTACTGCGCCCTGCTCAAGCATGCGGTCAATTTCACTTTCCGAATAATTTTGCTCTCGCAGCACTTCGCGCGTGTGCTGCCCGAAAACTGGAGCTGGCTTGCGCACGCCGCCCGGCGTGTCCGAAAATTTAATCGGCAAGCCAATCGCTTTCACCGGACCAGCTATGGGATGCTCAGTCTCAACAATCATTTCGCGCGCGATGGCCTGCGGATCGGCGTGCATCTGGGCGATGTCCAGCACGGGGCCGGCGGGAACTCCCGCTCCTTCCAAACGTTGCAGCCAATCGGCCACCGTGCGGCGCTGAAAAATCGGCGTAAGCACTTCCGTGAGCGCGGATAAATTGCGCATGCGCTCCCCATTATTTACGAAGCGTGGATCGTCGCGCAGCTCCGGCGCTTCGAGCACGCCGACAAGCCGCACCCAATTGTCCTGATTTGCGGCACCGACCGTGAACCAGCCATCAGAGGCGGGAAACGCCTGGTAGGGGCCGTTCAGAGGATGCGCGGAACCCATCGGCCCCGGCGCCTTGCCTGTGGCGAAGCAGATCGCCGAATGCCAGTACGTGTGCGTGATTCCCGCTTCAAACAGCGATGTATCAACCATCTGCCCTTTTCCTGTGGATTCGCGCGAATGCAACGCCGCCAAAATTCCAACGCAACCGAGAATTCCGGCGGTGATGTCCGTGACCGGCGCGCCAGCCTTCATCGGCGGACCGCCCTGGCGTTCTCCCGTGATGCTCATGAGTCCGGTCATGCCTTGCGCGACCAGATCAAAACCGCCGCGATCGGCGTATGGTCCAGTGCGGCCGAATCCTGAGATCGAGCAAAAAATTAATTTCGGATTGAGCGCGTGAAGGGCTTCATACCCGAAGCCCATTTTTTCCATGGTGCCGCGGCGATAATTTTCGATCACAACGTCAGCATTTTTCAGCAAACGCGTAAGGACTTCGCGGCCTTCCTCCGTTTTCAGATTGAGCGCAATGCCGCGCTTGTTGCGGTTCATGATCAGAAACGCCGCGGACTCTTCTGCGATTTTGGGCGGGACCATGCGCCGCGAATCATCTCCACCAGGAATTTTTTCCACCTTGATGACGTCCGCGCCCATATCGGCGAGCAGCATGGAACAAGTAGGGCCGGCCATGATGTGCGAAAGGTCCACCACCTTCAGGCCTTCGAGCGGACCTTTTCCTTTTTGATTGTTCGCGTTCTCCATCCACTATCCTTTCTCCACTTTCGACGGCACGATGCATATTCAAAAGCGAGTACCGGTAATTCTAGTACTTGCGCGAGGTAGTTTCCTCGCATTCCAATTTTAACTTGACACAACGCGGCGCGACGCACTATGAATCCATGTCGAGAAAAATTCCATCTGTTGAAGATAAACTATCCCGCTTCCGTGGAAAGACAATTCTTGAATATTCTCTGAGGGGGTTGAATGAAACGCATCCTTTTCCCAGCCAGTTTGTGTTCAGTGATTTTGGCTACGATCTTGATGTTCTCGTCACCGGCAAAAGCGCAGACGACTTATAACGCGAACGTAGGAGCAGAAACCAACGACCAGTCTGTTCAGGCTGACGCATTTCTTCCAAACGAGCTTTGGCTCCTGGAAGGCGACAGCATCAAGTGGACGTTTACTCCCAAGAATGAGATTCATACCGTTACACTTTTGACGCCCGGGCAGATTCGTCCCTCGGCGCCGCCGCCAGCCGGTCCGCCATTTGTCGTG
>DATAPT010000109.1:0-7166 GCA_036265065.1 Candidatus Acidiferrales bacterium
CCCACTATTTCGAACATGCGCATTTGATCCCGCAGAGTATGTTGCCAATTTTTGGCGCTGTTTTGCCGTGGGTGGAAACTATCGTCGGCCTGCTGCTGATGCTGGGCCTGTTTTCCCGATTCACGCTCATCTTCGGAGCGCTGGTGATGACAATACTCGTCATCGGCACAAACCTCGCGCAGGACTGGCTGGTCGCGGGCCTGCAACTGCCCTACTGCTTCATTTACTACTACCTTCTCGTCCATATCGATGAGAACAGTGCTTCTCTCGATTCCATGTTCGGGATTGGCGGACGATAGTTGGGAAGCTACAAAGCGGCCCGCATGCCCTTTATACCGGTGCATGCGGGTTTATTGTTTCTGGTCAGGGGTGCAAAGTATTTTTCATAGTCCCTCAATTGCTACTTTTCCTACTCCCGTAAGTTTAAAAGTATCCCAATCGAGTATTGCGCCTCGCGAAACTCTTTGCAGGACCGTGGTTTGCCGGGCATAGAGTGCCATGCTAAATTTTTGATCTGGGTAAAAACTAGCGATAGTTCCATGCCGATACAGAGACCACCTCTCGCGCCACGCCACAAGACCTCTTCCGTAGAGATCTATTGGAAGACCGTGACCTATCGCACGGTGCTTATTTATATATTGATGAGCGTCGCCGTGCTGATAGCGGTTTCGTACGTCATTTTTCCGGATGCCTATAGCGCGGCAATGACTAATGTTTCGCAAGTGGTTGGCGCGGGAGTTCCCGCCACGGCTGAGTTGACGGCAAAGCAGGCGAAGTTTGTGAATCTTGACGGGCGCGTTCAGGTGAAGAAAGTAAATTCTGTGCAGTGGGTAACGGCAGATTACCGCATGGCGTTGGACAAAGGCGATTTGATCCAAACGGGCGGGGACGGCGCGGCTCGCATCACCTTTGCGGATGGCACGACGTATACCGTGCAGACGGATACGCTCGTAACGGTCGAAGAAAATTCCGTGGGCCGGGACAGCGAAACGCGCGTCGCCATGCATATTTCTTCCGGTGCAGTGGACTTGACGACTGGCACGTGGGACTCACCGAAATCAGAGGCGAAAGTTTCCTTTTCAAACGCGGTGGCATCTGTCCAGCAGAACAGCCGCGCGGCCGTGCGCAGCGATCCAAAAACCAACGAAACGGAAGTCACGGTCTCCGCTGGCGCCGCTCAGCTCTCTACTTCGGATGGACGACAGCGAGTCGATATTGGCCGATGGGAACGGGTGACGATCCCGCAAGGCGGCGGCGCCGTGGTGAAGACGAACCTACTTGCGCCCCCGGATCTGGCCCAACCCTTGAATTTGCAGCCTTTAATCGTGGCGGATCCCAAACATGCCTCGGTGCGGTTCGAATGGAAGCCTGTACCGGAAGCGGTCAGTTATGAGCTGCGAATCAGCACCACCTCCATGTTTTCGCGCGTTGTGGAAGACCGCAAGCTGACTGGAACCTCAGCCGAGATTGCAGGTTTCGACCAAGGGGATTACTTTTGGGATGTCATCGCCATGGATCAGGAGAAGCGGGTCAGCTCTCCGAGCGACACCTTCAAGTTTACACTCGCGACACAAGGCAAGGGACAGGAGATGCTCCTGGAGGTCGGAAGCACGGAGTTGCATGGTAACGTGGTAGAGATCACTGGACGCACGGAACCTGGCGCGGCACTTATTATTAACGGGGAACAGGTTGCCAACGTCCAAAGCGATGGTCAGTTTAAATATTTCACGTCGCCCTTAACGCGTGGCAGCCAGACAATTGTCCTCACCGGGCAAAATCGGCGGGGCGGCACAGCCATCAAGCGGGTGGAAATAGTAGTTCCATAACTTGTCGAGGACTTGTCAAGAACTTATCGGGCTCGCGGAACCAGCGCGAGCGCGTCCGGAAAAAATTTAGAGAAGGGCAGCCGGGGACGCCCAGTCATGCGGCATCCAGCAGCCGCGCGAGCGGCCCGGCACTGAGGAAAAAATGTCGAATAACGGTTATAACCTTCGCTCGGTCTTTAGTCTGTTTTCTTCAGACCTGGCGATTGATCTGGGAACGGCCAACACGCTGGTCTACGCCAAGGGCAAGGGCATCGTGGTAAACGAGCCGTCCATCGTGGCGATCAACAAAAACAGTGGAGAAGTGGTGGCAGTCGGCAAGGAAGCCAAGGAAATGCTTGGCCGAACGCCGGGCAACGTGGTGGCCATCAAGCCCATGAAAGACGGCGTCATCGCCGACTTCAAGGTGACCGAAAAGATGCTCACCTACTTCATTCAGAAGGCGCACAACCGCCGCATGCTGGTGCATCCCCGCATCGTGATCGGCGTGCCCAGCGAAATCACGCCGGTGGAAAAGCGCGCCGTGCAGGACTCTGCCTACCGTGCGCGGGCCAGTGAAGTTTACCTGGTGGAACAGGCCATGGCCGCGGCGATTGGCGCGGGCCTGCCGATTGAAGAGCCTTCGGGAAACATGGTCGTCGACATTGGCGGCGGCACGACGGACATCGCCGTAATTTCCATGAGCGGCATCGTATATTCACGGTCGGTCCGTGTCGCGGGAAATGAAATGGACGAAGCCGTGATGCAGTATTTAAAGCGCAAATACAACTTGCTGGTTGGCGAGCGCACCGCCGAGCAGATTAAAATGGAAATTGGATCGGCGTATCCGCTGGAGAAACCGCTGACCATGGAAGTCAAAGGACGCAACCTCATCGAAGGCGTGCCGCGAACCGTGACGATTGATGACAGCGAAATCCGCGAGGCGCTTTCGGAATGCGTCGCCACGATTTTGAATGCGTGCCGCGTGGCTCTCGAACGCACGCCGCCCGAGCTTTCCGCTGACATCAGCGACCGCGGCATTGTGCTGACGGGCGGAGGCGCGCTGCTCAAGAATTTGGACAAGCGCATCCGCGAAGAAACCGGCTTGCCGGTTTCCATTGCCGATGATCCGCTGGCGTCGGTTGTGCTCGGAACAGGCAAAATGTTGAGCGATTTCCGGCTGCTGCGCCTGGTTTCCATCGACTAAACGTTTTATGTCCGGCGTAATTAATTTTGAAAGCTGGCTTTTTCCGCGATGATTGCAATTCCTTCTCGGCATAAATCTCTGACGCTTCTTGCCAGCGTTGTCGTCGTGCAAGTTTTATTGCTGGCCGCGCAGATCAAGCGCGAGCAGCAGGTGCGGCTCATCCGCGTGTGGGCCGTGGAACTTGTATCTCCCTTGCAGCGGGTCGCTGCCTGGTCCATTAACGGCGCTGCGCACGGCTGGGGAGGCTACGTCGGCCTGCGCACCGCGCAAAAAGAAAATGACGCCATGCGCGCGGAGCTCGACCGCCTGAAAATCAGGAATGCTGAACTGGAAGGCCGCGCTTTGGAGGCGGACCGCCTCGCCGCTCTTCTCAACTTTCATAATGCCCACGGCGAAACTCCCATGATCGCCGCGCATGTGATCGGCGGGAGTCCGGACTCGGGAACCCAGATGATCAATATTGACCGCGGATCGCGCGACGGGATTCGCCGCGACATGGGCGTGATCACACCGGACGGCGTGGTCGGAAAAATTTTTGCCGTTTATCCGGACATCTCGCAGGTGCTGTTGATTGGCGATAAAGAAAGCGGCGTTGGAGCTTTGCTCTCGGACACGCGAACGCAGGGGCCGGTAAAGGGAACCGGCGAGCCGCTGCTTTCTATGGATTATATTAGTAATGATGAAAAGGTAACTGCCGGCGAAGCGATTCTAACTTCCGGCCAGGACCGCATCTTTCCGAAAGACTTGCCCGTGGGCACGGTCCAGGATTTCGTTTCGGAACCCAAAACGCCGTTCATGAAGATTCGCGTAAAGCCCGCCGCTCGCCTGGACCGTCTGGAAGAAGTTTTAATCCTGCAGACCCGCCAGGAATTAAACATGAAAAAGGGGCCGGATGCGGACACAGCACCCGTCGCGTCGCCTGCCGCGCCGAAACCCGCGGCCGCGTCTGCGGCTGCGGTTCCGGCAGCGGCGCCTGCGAAGAAACCGGCCGGGCCACAGTAGATTAGATAGTAAACATGGATAGAAAATATGGAAAGCACTGAAGTTTACATCGGGCCTGAGCCCCACATCGAAGTTCATAAGTATTACAGCGGAATCGTTCCCATCGCCGTATTGCTGGCTCTCGTTCTGCAGGCATTTTTGCCGGTTTACATTCGATCGGCTAACTATCTGGAATTGCCTCTGCTGGTCACACTTTATTTTGCGCTCAGTAAACGCAACCCGTCGTCCGGCTTGCTGCTGGGCATGGTCGTGGGCTTGCTCCAGGATAGCCTGAGCCGCACGCCGCTCGGCTTATATGGGATTGCGAAAACACTGGTAGGTTATTTGGCCTCTTCGCTGGGAGCGCGGATCGATGTGGAGCATCCCATCGCGCGATTCCTGCTGACCGCCGGTTTCTATCTCTTCCACCACGTAATTTTCACGTTTACCACGCGGACTTTGCTGGCACGGCACGAGGAAGCCTATATTACGCTGCCGATTGCAATCGCCTCGCTTGTGAACGCCGTCATTGCCATCGGCTTGTTCCCCTTTTTGGACCGTTTCCGAAAGCCATCCTGAAGAAAGGGGGTATCCGATTGGTCGCGTGCGATCTTGCGGACGTTAGGCGCAAATGCTAGTGTGGTCAATGGTTAGGTGTGGAGAAAACCTACAAGGTGTGCGGAGTTGAAGGCCGCACGGAGTCGAGTTCGCCATTTCATTCATGAATGATAAACGGCTGCCTACCGAGCGGCTTGCGGTTGTTTCGTACGTAATCGTTGGCGTAATTGCGCTTCTTCTTTTGGGTTTCTGGAGGCTGCAGATCAATGATTCGGACCGCTACGCCCAAATGGCCGAGCGCAACCGGGTCCGTTCGATTCCGATCATCGCGCCGCGAGGTTCCATGCTCGATCGCGAAGGCCGCGTCCTCGCCGATAATTATCCTTCCTTCAGCGTTTTGCTTTTGCGTGATGCCCCCGACCAGGTAGAAAAATTACTCCCGCAAATTGCCGACGGCTTGGGCATGACGCTTGTAGAAGTAAAGCAGCAGATTGAAGCATCCCGCGCGATGCCGAAATTCCAGCCCATCGTCATCAAGCCCGAAGCCAGCCCGTCTGACATTGCATTCATTGAGTCCCATCGCGGCGATATCCCCGTTCTGGAAATGCTGATGGTGCATCGCCGCCGCTATCCCCACGGCGACATGCTGGCAAACGCCATGGGATACGTAGGAGAAATCAGCCCGGAACAAGTGGAAGCTTCGGATTCCGCATTGAAGCCCGGAGACATCGTTGGCAAATCGGGGCTTGAGCGGCAGTACAACAGCACGCTGATGGGCACGGACGGTTTGCGCCGCGTGATCGTCAACAGCATTGGCAAGGAAGTAGGCCGCCTCGAGCAGCAGGACGCGACTCCGGGCAAACCGATTCAGCTGACGATTGATTACGACTTACAAGCTATTGCAGATAATTATATGGCGGACAAGGAAGGCGCGGTCGTGGCCATGGATCCTCGCACCGGGGAAATCCTGGCGATGGTCAGCCGTCCTACTTTCGATCCCAACGATTTCGCGATTCGCATCCCCTCTTCGGAGTGGGCGTCTCTAAACACAGATGCTAGAACGCCTTTGTTAAACCGCGCGATTCAGGGGCAGCTCGCGCCCGGTTCCATTTTTAAAATTGCGATGGCCACAGCGATGCTCGAGTCCCATGATGTGCCGGATAATTTTACTGCCTTTTGTCCCGGCCATGCCGTATTTTACGGGCGAACATTCCATTGCTGGCGTCCTGCCGGCCACGGCGTCACCGACTTGCATAAAGCCATCGTCGATTCCTGTGACGTGTTTTTCTATACGCTCGGGCAGCGCCTGGGCATTGAACGCATTCATGAATATGGCGCTGGACTAGGCTTGGGCAAGCGCACGGGCGTTGATTTGCCTGGCGAAGAGCCGGGCAACATGCCGTCGGAAGAGTGGGTCCAGCGCGTCTATCACCACAAGTGGTACGCGGGAGAAACCATTTCCGTGTCCATCGGGCAAGGCGCTGTGACCGTTACTCCCATTCAGCTTGCGCGAATGGTAGGCGCCGTAGCGACCGGCGGAGATCTTCCTCAGCCGCACTTCTTGAAGAGTCTCACCGCAAAAATGGATCGTTTCCCGCTTGCCGAAAATACGGTTGAACAAGTGACGCAGGGAATGTATGGCGTCATTAACGAGGGCGGAACCGGTTCCAGCCTGAAGCTCCAGAATATCGAATTTTCCGGCAAGTCCGGCACGGCCCAATTGATGAGCTACGAGGCGGGAAATAAAGTGGGCGGCAAGAAGGGTAAGGAGACCAACGGATGGTTCGTTGGCTACGCTCCACGCCGCAATCCGGAAATCGTGGTTGCCGCCGTCGTGCAGGGAAGCACGGAGCACGGGGGAACCACAGCAGGGCCCGTGGTGCGCGATGTGGTCAAGGCTTATTACGACAAGAAAAATGGTGTAAAGATTCAGGAATTTACTACGGCCAAGGCAGGGCAGCCTAAAGTGCTGCCAACTTCCGTGGCGGGACCGGCACTGGCTGAAACTCAGCCCAGCCGCTAAATTTTCAATGGAAAAAGGCACAAGCATTCGCGATTACGATTGGTGGCTGCTGGCAACGGCTTTCGCCATCTGTGGTGTTGGCGTTCTCGAAATCTGGTCCGCAACGCATGCGAGCCATCTTGCCGGCATGCACACGCATCAGCTTGAGTGGATCGGTCTTGGCTTTATCCTGATGCTCATTTTGTCCCGCTTCGATTACCACACCATCATGGATCAGGCCCCGATTCTGTACCTGATTGCGATCATCGCCCTGATCGCTGTGTTGGTCGTAGGGAACTCGCGTTTTGGTGCCCGGCGCTGGCTGCCCATCCTCGGCGGCCTTTTGCAGGTGTCGGAGCTCGTAAAATTGATTATAATCATTGTGCTGGCTCGCTTTTTTTCGGAAGTCCGCACAGAAGAGCTTAGCCTGGCTGATTTGCTCAAAGCTGCGGTTCTTGTGGGGTTTCCCGTTGTCCTGATCATGAAACAGCCGGACCTTGGTACCGCGCTGGTCCTTTTGCCGTTGGCCGCTGTCGGGGCTTATCTGGCAGGTTTGCAGTGGAAACATTCCCTGGCGATTCTGGCGCTCGCGGCCGTGATGGTTCCGGTGGGTTAT
>DATAPT010000110.1:0-3417 GCA_036265065.1 Candidatus Acidiferrales bacterium
TAAACCCCCGCCTCTAAAGAGGCGGGCTACAGCGCCGTCTAGTCTTGTCAATGATGATTCGCCAAGTAACCGTTTGCGCGACGCATTTGCCTCTTGCGCCTTAGTTCCATTCAATAAACTTAAACGAAACCTTGTAGCGCAACCCGCGCCAGCCAGTGTAGTATCAATCGCAATTTCTAATTTGCTGAAACATCAATTTCAATTGGAATAAGGACCTTTCAAAACGTGTGCCTCATCCTAAATGAAACCGATTCGCCGCTGGTCCGCATATGAGCGTCGTGCAGGATACCCGGCCCAACACCGCGCGCCTGTCCTCCTTATCCGATAAAGCGCAAACCGTTGCGGTCATTTGCGGCTGTATCGTCGCCTTCACGTACTCGGCCAACTACACGAATCACGCGCCCCTTGC
Organism: Candidatus Acidiferrales bacterium; assembly: GCA_036265065.1. GTDB lineage: Bacteria > Acidobacteriota > Terriglobia > Acidiferrales > UBA7541 > Palsa-360. Next base: position 410 of record DATAPT010000110.1, read on the forward strand.
CGCGGCCCTAATGAAACAATTCGGTTTTAATAACGCCAGGGCCGGCCTGCTCACCACAGGCATTTTCGCAACGCACGCCGGGATGCAAATCCCCGGCGGTTATCTTGTTGATCGCCTCGGCTCCAAGCGCGTGCTGCTCTTCGCGCTGCTCTGGGTGGCGCTGGGCAATATCGGCATGGCGCTGGCCGGAGCCTACTGGCAGCTTCTTTTCTTCAAAATTTTTTCAGGCATCGGGACGGGCGTGTGCTTCGTGGGAGGCGCGCGTTACATTCATGAAGCGACCGCAGGTCCGCGCTTGCACGTTGCGCAAGGATTTTTTGGCGGCTCGATACAGATGGGCGCGGGATTTGTAATCCTCGGTGTGCCGCGTCTGTATCTTCTGGCGGGATGGCGCGCCACATTCGTCGTTTCCGCAGCCATGGTTCTAGTGGCGGCCGTCATCTGGGTTTCTGCTTCGCCAACCGTGGAATTTGGCGCGAGGCCGCCGGGGCGTTTCCACGAAATGCTGCTCGCGCCTCAGCTTTGGTTTCTTGGCCTCATGCAAATGGCGACGTTCGGCATTTCCGTAGTAGTCGGCTCGTGGGTCGTAGTTCTGCTGACGAAAGTCATGAAAGTCCCCGCCACTCGCGCTGGACTGATCGGTTCACTAGTATTGTTGCTTGGGATTGTGTCGCGGCCTTTGGGCGGCTTTCTGCGGCGGCACATGGGCGTCCGGCCGTTGTTTATCGGCAGCCTGTTGATGATTTCCTTGGGCTGTGCCTTATTTCTTCCGGCTTCCGTATCGCTTACCGCTGCGTTGACGGCGGTGGTCCTGATTGGCATTGGCGTGGGACTCCCTTATGCAGCAATGTTTTCGCGCGCCGGTGAACTGTTCCCAGGCCGCGCGGCCGCAGCCATGGGCTTCGTGAACATGCTCGGAATCATAATGATTTTGGGTGGTGCACCGCTCGTGGGTCATCTAGCGGATTTGACGGGATCTTTTAAAACCAGCTTCGCTGTGCTTGCCGGGTTCTCACTGGTCACCTGTTTGGTGGTGCCACTGATCGACCGCGAGGACCCGGCCAGGACAGCTCATTAAGCTGAAAACACAAAAACAAAATAGGGGAAATTAATCGGCGGAACTTCCAGCAGTTTTTCCCCTCGCCATTTTCTGTGCCATGAACAGAAGAAGTTTGCGATCGCCTTCTTTTGTGCGGCTCAGAAGCTGGCGGAATCTTTCCAGCATCCGCGCATCCTTGCCGGAGCTTCCCCAGGCGATTTCCCCGGCGCTCTTGCGCTTCAAAATATTTGGCAGAGCGGGCGGTTTGTCGCTGTCATAAAAGAGCTGGTACAGAGGAACTTCCAGAGCACGGGCAAACTTTTCCAGCGTTTCCACGGCCGGAACCGTATGTCCATTTTCAACGCGCGAGATGTAGCACCGTAGCAAACCCGTACGCTTTTCTATTTCACCCTGAGAGAGTTTCTTTTCTTCGCGGATAGCTCGAAGCTGGTCCCCGATGATCATTTGTTTTTTCCTTTCAAGTTTTCAAAAAAAAGTAAATCAACGTCTAAAATAAGTAGTGACATTAGTGCCTTCACAGCAACAAGTACCTTATGTAAACATTGTATCAAATTGGTGAAATAATTGCTTTAATCCCGGCCACACGCCGAAATAATAAGGTCCGGGAGCAACTAAAAGAGAAATCGCAGGCCTAATTTATTTTTCTAAACGGGGTCAGCTTTCCGGCGGAACGCGTGGCGCTCGGTGGCCGGTACTTTTCGATGCGGGAACGTGCAAACTCGGCCCAGGGGCCGTTTGGTTCGTACCTGATGTACAATGACAAATGCCGGATGGCTTCCTGTATTTGTCCGTTTTTCTCATACGCAAGGGCCAGATTTAGATGGCCGTCGGCGAGAGAAGGCACCAGTTCCACGGCGCGCGAAAGATGCAGGATGGCTTCCTCTGTTCTGGCCATTTGTTCGAGCACGCAGCCAAGGTTGAATTCCGCCAGCCCATTTTTCGGCTCAAACCCTACGGCCATTAAAAAATGCTCGTACGCTTCTTCCATGCGCCCCAGTTGGTACATTGCCGTTCCTAGGTTGATGCGGGCTTCCACCCATTCGGGCGCCGCGTCCACGGCCTTTTGATACGCTTTGGCGGCCTCTTCCAACGATCCTGTATCCGAGTCGCACATCATCCCGTATTCAAACCACTCTTCCGCGGAGCGCGACGCCATGGAATGAATTTTTTTGGCGATGTCAGAAGTCTCGAAGTCCAGCACAAACTGACCCGTCAGCGGTTCAAAAGGACGGCTTTCGGCCGGCGGATGCACAACCACCTCTTTGCCATTGCTCGAAATGCGCAGCATCGAAAGCGGAGTGCTCGACGAGCCAAGTTCATTCTGCAGAAAAGTGACGGCGCGGCGAATGCGGCTTGCGGTCACTTTTTGCGCGGCCAGCCGCTTGATGGTCTCGAGCGCCACGAGGTCCGAAAAATTGAAAAACCGCTCGCCCCAGCGCGCCCGGGGCAGCACCAACCTCAGGCGCGTCCAGTAGTCCAACTCGCGGCGCGTGACTCCCATCATGCGTTCGACTTCATTCCGGGTGTAACGGCGTTCCAATCGACTTACTCCACTTGAAATTTTTCCTGCGCGGCATTATCTCTCGAATGCCTGTGGATTTGACCAAATTATTTTTCAGAAATGGTGGAAAACTTGGAAATAATTGTTGGCAAGGAGGTGCAGCTTTGGAAAGCGCATCTTGCACGGCAGTCGAATCTTGTTAGACTAACTTCTGTTCCCGTTGTTGCCTCTTCCCATTATGCAGCCTCACGTTGCCGAACGACGCCACCTGGAGCGCCAGATCGCTTATGCACGCCCTATTTTCATGGTGCTGGCTCTGGTCGACCTGCTCGACCGCCCACCCTCCGATCGCGGGCAGCAAGCCGTCCTCTTCGTTACCATTTATCTCTTTATTTCATTGGGCTTGGCGCTCGCGCAGAATTTACGGTGGACCAACGAAATCATTCT
>DATAPT010000111.1:0-4149 GCA_036265065.1 Candidatus Acidiferrales bacterium
GCTTTCAGGGACCGCTGCCTTACCGCTCCGTGGATTTGAAAATGCGAATTGCGGACATGGATGCGCAGGGAACCGCGGTGCAGGCCATGTCCCTGACGGGGCCGATGGCGCATTGGGGCGACGAAGATGTCTCGCACAAACTGGCCAGCGCCTGGAACGATGCGGCCAGCGCCGCGCATGTGGAGTATCCCACGCGGCTCTTTGGACTCCTGACGCTTCCCATGCTGTTTCCGGATCGCGCCATCGATGAATTGAATCGCGCGAGCAAGCTGCCGGGGCTGCGCGGCGTCTACATGGGAACGAACATCAACAATCGCGATCTCGACGACCCGTTGTTCGAGCCCATTTTTGCGCGCATCGAAGCTCTGGACCTTCCAGTCTTTCTGCATCCATTAACGGTGGCCGGCGGAGCGCGCATCGCTCCGTATTCACTGGGGAATCTGATCGGTTTCCCGATTGACACGACCATCGCCGCATGCCGCCTGATTTTCGGCGGTGTGCTCGATCGTCATCCGAAGCTGAGATTTACTTTGCCGCATGGCGGCGGCGTTTTGCTGATGCTCATAGGCCGCATCGATCATGGCGCGAAAGTGCGGCCGGAAATCGAAAAGTTAAAAATGCCGCAGGTTCCCAGCAAATATCTTGACCGCTTCATGTATGACACGATCGTCCACTCGAAATCCGTCATGGAGTTTGTGATCGGCGAAGTGGGCGCCGACCGCATCATGATCGGAAGCGACTATTGCCTGGACATGGGCTACGACCAGCCCGTGCACGCGCTGGACGAAGTGAATATGACATCCGCGCAACGAAAAATGATCCTGGGTGAAAACGCCGCGCGCCTTCTGAAACTCTGAAATCTTTGACCTTCTTTTCAGGCGAGGCAATTTCATTCTTAGAATTGGCACGGCGTAACCCTCTGATCGCCGGAGTACGCCATTGGATACAACTCGGCCATCCAAAGCCGGCCTGTTCGCCTTTTTGCGTTAGTCTGGAAACAGGTCGGCACACCCGCATGGTCTTTAAAGCAGAAATTGCGCAGGCGAAATTATCCCAGTTGGAAGAGGCATCGACCTTCCTCCTGCCGGCAGCTTTATTGGGGATTCCCGCGGCGGGCAGCGTCGCGCTGGTTTTCCTCTTGCAAATTCCACGGCTCATTTATGGTGAAGCTATGCCATTGCCTCTTGTGGCGGAAGTTGGCAGCCTGATCAGCGTTGTTGTTCAAGTCTACTTTTTGCGGGCCTGTCTCAAACTTCCTTCGGCGCCTGCCGGCTTCTACAGAAACGTGCTGGATTTTCTGGCCATGTCGCACTGGCATGCGTCCGTGAAAGCCGCGCTCGTCGGCCTGATTGTGCTGCCGCAGATTTGGCTCTTCTCCAAGGGTAACTTCTGGGCCATCGAAATGTTTCGGCAAATAGGAAGTAGGGCGCTTCACAACGGCGACGTCCAGGTCGTGATGGATGATGTCGCCGTTATCTACCAGCTGGCGTTTACGGGAGGAGTGCCTCTCCTGTTTGTGTTACACATGTTTTCCCGCTGGAAGCCGCGCAGCCGCGTTCTCCCCTGGGTCCTTGTGCCTTTGCTCTTTGTGGGCGCAGCCGTGGGTGTCGTGATCGTCGCGACAATCATGCATTTCGCAAATTGAAGCGATTCCAGCCTCCTAAGAGGCCTTGGTATTGAGCGAATGTCCTTCTGAATTTTCAGATTCCCAGAACGCCGCTAATCAAGACTTAGCCGTCAGAAAGGTGCTAAATTCACTTTGGTTTGCCCTCATGCCAATCTCGTTGCGTCTATAGGTGGAGAAGCGTACGATGCGCTAGCGGGAGGTCCAAACCGCAAATCCCGCCAATACCCTACCAATTCTTCACATTTTGGCCGATATGTTATATGACCTGCTAATTATGAGGTTCGCCAATGATAAAGAGACTGGTTTGGATCACAGCACTCACACTTCTATGGGCGGGCAGCTGAGTAGCACAGGCACTCCTGCCTGTGCTACTAGAACCCAGGTCGAATCGATTTTTGCGCAGCTCGTTCAGCCGTGACGTTTAAAGGTGTGAAAATCAAGGGCTTTTAGCCCCTCAAGCCCAATCAATTACCTGCCACGAACCATTTCTGAGATGGCTTGTATATATTTCGTTTTGGCGGGCTGCTGCTTAATGGCCGAGGTCCAGTCCGTAATGCGGGTGCTGAACTGACCCGGTAATTTTAAAGGGAAGAACAGTGCCTTTAGCGCCCTTTGAAAAAATCGGATCGGCAAATTTCAGCATAAACGACTTGAAGCCCGTAGTGGTTTGGGAAAGCTTTGCCTGCATATTGAGCTTGCCGTGGAAGTCAAGAATTTCGGGCGTGAGGGCATACGTGCCGGCAAGTTTGGCGCCCGCACCGGGGATCTCGAAATTGATCCCGGAAAGCGTGAGGATTCCATTATCGGCCCGGAAATTGCCTTTCAGCTGGCTGGCGACATCATCCGTCTTTATCGCTTCCTCGACATTCACCACCTCATCGGGTTTTCCCTCGCTGCGTTTGCTCATGTTGTCGATTTTTTGCTGCACGGCGCCGTTCGTGAAGTGCAGCGAGTGCAAATCGAAGGTGCCGTCCAGGAAAAGACGCTCCGGAATCTGCTTCGGTCCCGGTACAAGGATGAATTTCGTCTTCAATCGGATTGGCGCAATCATTGACGGCGATTCTTTCAAGGCCAGCAAGAGCAAATCTTCGATCCGCGCGTGGGTTGCTGTAAGTTCCAGTGTGATGGTTTTTCCTTTCACGCCTGCAGTTCCTTCGACCTTTCCTTGCGCCAGCAAATCCGTTTGCTCGAAATGAGCTTTCACCGGCTCAAGATAAGTATCGCCATTCATGCCGTCTACTTCCGCATGAAAACTCGTGGTGAGATGCACAGGATGTCCGGCGAGGGTGACGCGAAAATCAGGAGTATCTGTCGTGCCATCCACTTGAATCTGGTCCAGCACGCCCTGGTATTTTCCTTTCGACGACAATATTCCAGCGATGCCGGAAAAGACGCCCAGGTCGGCATTCTCAAAAGTGTAATTACCGGAAACGGGCGTCTGGCTGGGAACATCGGCATTCCATGGGCCAAATATTCCAGCCGACACAATTTCTCCGGGTGGCGTGGGATTGGAGAGAGTTGTATGGAATGCCAGGGCGCCATCCGCGCCCATGGAATTTAGCCGGAGTTGTTTCAGGGCAAATTCGAGAGGTTTTTTCCCGGGCCTGGAAGTCAGAATTTTGAGCGTCGCGCCATCGGAAAGGAATTCATCGAAGCGGAGCGTGCGAAACTTCCGCATGGCGCTCTTCGCATCGACGGCGCTCCCGGTGCCGGCATCGCGCGGCGGAACATTGATCTGAAGTCCTTCCACGTGAACATAGGAAATGCGGCGTGAATTGTGAAGCATCCCCCAAATCGATGCGCGCAACGTAAATTGTTTTATGAAGATCAGCGGGGGCAAATCCTGTCGGCCTTGAAAATGGAGCGAAAGATTTTCGCCTTCCCCCTGCACCAGCGGAAAATGAACAGCAATGCGAAAGCTCGAGAGTTCCACTTTGCTTTTAAATTCGCGTGCTAGCGAGTCTTCCACCCAGCCGCGCGCACTTCGGGATATCTCCACGGACGCGACAATCAGCATCCCCACAATCGCCAGGATCGTCCCGCCTGCGATCCAAAGGCCGATCTTCCATCGAGATGGCATGCCCACCTTCGTCCTGATTTTACGCGTTCCTGTCCGGAGCGAAATACTGCATAACGTTGAGATTGCCTCCAGACTTCGCGGAGGATCTTTTTAAGCATTAGTTTTCCTTAATGAATGTAGAGCCGGACACGAACTCGTGAATCGTTTTGAACTTTTGTGGGAAACGAAACGGATGCTCGCTGGCGGCCTGAATTACATCGTTACCTCGCAGCGTGCCAATCTACATTCAGGCTCAGCCCCGTTACCTGAACTCGGTTTTTTCGAGTGCCGCGTTAAAGCGCGCCTGCAAGGCCATCCCGACCAATGTTGCGATCAAGATTGCGGGATAAAGTTGCCCGATGAGCGCTTCTGCGATTGCCAACGATCGCGCGATGCGATGGACCGGATACACGTCGCCGAAAGAGACAGTCGTAAGAGTTTCAAAGCTGAAATAAATCAACCG
>DATAPT010000112.1:0-5024 GCA_036265065.1 Candidatus Acidiferrales bacterium
ATTCCGTCGCGCCGCCCACATCCATATATTCGATGAAGCGCACTTCGGCTTCGACGCCGCGCCCATACTCGATCAAATCGGCAAGCTCGTCTTCATTCACGCCGCGAATCCCCACGGTGTCCAGTTTAAGTTTTGGAAAGCCAAACCGCCGCGCCGCTGCAATTCCCGCAAGCACCTCGGCGTGCGAGTCGCGCCCCGTCAGCGCCGCAAATCGTTCCGGGCGCAGCGAATCCAGGCTGATCGTCACGCGGTGCAATCCCGCCGCGCGCAACGCCTCGCCCTGCTCAGCGAACAAAACGCCATTCGTGGTAAGCGCCAGATCGCGAATCCTCGGATTGCCCGCCAGCATTCGAACAAGTTGGGAAAGATCCCGCCGCAGAAGCGGCTCTCCGCCAGTGAGGCGCACATCCGTCACGCCCAGCAATGTAAACACATTCACGAGCCGCGTAATTTCCTCAAATGTCAGGAGTTCCTGCCGTGGCAGCCAAACGTAATTCTCCTCCGGCATGCAGTAATTGCAGCGCAGGTTACACCGGTCCGTAACCGAAACGCGCAGGCTGCGCAACGGCCGCCCAAGCTGGTCAGAAAGCGAGCTCTCCGGAGGCAGACTTGACTGGGTAGGGGAATCACCGAGCATACGTATATGTTAGGGCGCGTTGGACTGGCCGTCAACCGTACAGAATCAAGTAGAGCCACACAGAATCGAATGACTTTCGCAGGGAGCGTTTTTGTAGCCCGCCTCTCCAACCCTGAGAGAACGCCAAGGGTCAGAGGCGGAGCTTTTCCGCTCAATCAAGGAGGTCAATCAGCCCACGAACCCGCAAAGCGATCCGCTACCCCTCGTCTTTGGCCTGCTCTTTGAGTTTTGCGATGACCGAGGGATCGGCAAGCGTAGTAGTGTCGCCAAGCACGCGCCCTTCGGCAATGTCGCGCAGCAGCCGCCGCATAATTTTCGCGCTGCGTGTCTTGGGCAGCTCAGCCGTAAAGAAAATATCGTCCGGCTTGGCGATCGATCCAATTTTCGTGGCCACGTGGTTCTTCAATTCGTCTTTCAGCTTGTCGCTCGACTGAATGCCTTCTTTGAGCGTGACGAACGCGGAAATTCCCTGGCCTTTAATTTCATGCGTCTTGCCGATCACCGCCGCCTCTGCCACCGAGTGATGGTCCACCAGCGCGCTTTCCACTTCATAGGTCGAGATGCGATGCCCGGAAACGTTCATCACGTCATCCACGCGGCCGAGCAGCCAGAAATAGCCGTCTTCATCCAGCTTGCAGCCGTCGCCCGTAAAATATTTTCCGGGGTAGCGCGACCAGTAGTTTTGCACGTAGCGTTCCGGATCTCCATAAACGGTGCGCAGCATCGAAGGCCACGGCTTGCTCAAGACCAAATATCCGCCTCCGCCTGGCCCGACAGGCTTGCCGTCCATATCCACAACTTCGGCGACGATTCCAGGAAGCGGCTTTGTGGCGGAGCCGGGCTTCGTTGCAGTGATGCCCGGTAGGGGAGAAATCATCATGCCGCCCGTTTCCGTTTGCCACCACGTGTCGACGATGGGGCAGCGGCCGTGCCCGATCGTTTCGTTGTACCAGATCCACGCCTCGGGATTGATCGGTTCGCCTACAGTTCCAATCAGTCGCAGGGATGACAATTTGTATTTCGCGGGAATTTCCTGACCCCAGCGCATAAATGTGCGAATCGCCGTCGGCGCGGTGTAAAAAATATTTACGCCGTACCTGTCGATCAGTTCCCAGAATCGCCCGCGATCAGGAAAGTCCGGTGTGCCTTCGTACATCACGACCGTTGTGCCGTTCGCCAGCGGCCCGTACACAATGTAGGAATGTCCTGTCACCCAGCCGATGTCCGCGGTGCACCAATACACGTCGTCTTCCTTGATGTCGAACACGTAGCGATGCGTCGTGCTCACGCCAAGCAAATATCCGGCTGTCGTGTGCACTACGCCTTTCGGCTTTCCCGTCGTGCCGCTGGTATACAAAATGAAAAGCATGTCCTCGGCGTCCATCGGCTCCGCAGCGCATTCATCCGAAGCGTTGGCGACAATTTCGTGCCACCATACATCGCGGCCCGGCTTCATGGAAACCTGCGCGGTTTTCCCAACACGTTCGAGCACAACCACTTTTTCAATCGTTGGCGTGCCGGTCAGAGCTTCATCTACGCTGGCCTTCAGCGGCACAACCGTGCCGCGCCGCCATGCGCCGTCGCCCGTGATCAACACTTTTGCCTTGGCATCGTTAATACGTTCGCGCAGCGCTTCCGCCGAAAATCCACCGAAAACCACCGAATGCGCCGCGCCAATTTTCGCGCACGCTAGAATCGCAATCGCCAGTTCGGGAACCATGCCCATGTACAGCGCGATGCGGTCGCCCTTCACCACGCCCAGCGATTTCAGCGCATTGGCAAAGCGGTTCACCTCGCGCTCGAGCATTCCAAAGGTCAGCACGCGCGAATCGCCCGGCTCGCCCTCCCAGATGATCGCCGCTTTGTTCCGCCGCGCCGAATGCGCGTGCCGGTCCACGCAGTTATAAGTGACGTTCAGCTTGCCGCCGACGAACCACTTCGCCCACGGCGCGTCCCACTCCAGCACGCGGTCCCACGGCTTGAACCAGTCGAGATTTTTCGCCTGCTCCGCCCAGAAACCTTCCGGGTCTTTCGCGGCGCGCTCGTAGATTTCCGGATCGTTCCAGCTGGCGCGCGCTTTGAATTCCTCCGAAGGAGGAAATGTCCGGCGTTCATCGAGCAGCGCGGACATGTTTTTTTCGTTGGGCGATGACATTTCGACAAAACTCCACAAAGAAAATCAAGCCGAGGCAGCTTTTTCCAAAAGCAGCTTTTCACTCTGACCTGTGCGCCATAGGATGTCGAAGCCGAGAACGGTTGTCAATGGACCGATTGCCGGATGTGCGAGTGTGTTCTCCCTCGCTCCCGAATATTTATGGAAGTTATTGCCGGGCGTGGCATATTCTCTAAGCGATTCGTGCCGCCGGAATTGTAGCTCGCCTCTTCAGAGGCGAGGGTTTAGATGCTGAAGCGCCAAAAACTCCGCCTCTGAAGAGGCGGGCTACAACAAGTCGGTAACGAACGCCGGAATGTAAACAGAGCCACGTTCCGACTGTAAGTAATCATTTCGGACGCTCACAAAACAATTCGAAAATTATCTCTTCTGGAAGGGAAGTGCATGGCCAATCTCGACTCGCTGATTGAGGATCTCGTCATCGCAAATAGAATCTTGACGTCGGAGGGAATCGTGGACGCTTTCGGACACGTCAGCGCGCGCCATCCCGACGATAGCGGCAAATTTTTTCTTTCGCGCGCGAAGTCGCCCGAACTCGTGGAGCGAGACGACATCATGGAATTCACACTGGATGGCGCGCCCACAGATTTGGTGGAAGGGAAGCCGTACCTCGAGCGTTTCATTCACGCCGCGCTCTACGCTGCTCGGCCGGACATTCAATCCGTCGTTCATAGCCACAGCCAAGGCCCCATTCCATTCGGCTTGACGGGAGAAAAGCTGCGTCCTGTCGTGCACAGCTCCGCAACGTTGGGCGAAGAGGTTCCCGTGTGGGACGCGCAAACCAGTTTTGGCGATACGGACTTGCTCGTGTCGGACCTGGCAATGGGCGCGGACCTGGCGCGCGCGGTTGGCGCCGGGAATTGCGTCCTGATGCGTGGGCATGGTTCCACCGTGGTTGGCAAATCCATTCGCGAGGCCGTCTACACGGCCATCTATCTGGAAGTGAATGCGCATCTGCAGTTGATGGCGAGCCGCTTGGGAAACACAAAATTTCTTTCGCGCGGCGAAATTGAAAAGGCCAACTCCCGTCTGGCCTTGGCAAAACCCGGCGAAGGTTTTAATCGCTCATGGGAATACTGGTGCCGCCGCGCTGGAATTAATCCAGACAAGACCCGCGAACGCGCCATGGGTTTTCTTTCAAAGCATGAAAAGCAAGACTGATTTTCGTAGAGGCCGCCCGAATTATGGGCGGAGATTCACAGCGGCCTGAATCGTCGGAACAAAAGTCGCCCACTCCATCCCGAAAAGCGCGGGCCGGAGAGTCCTCTACGAAACCGTCCTAGTTTTTGTAGCGCCCGCCCGTATTTTCGGGCGGGCAGGTTTAGATGCTACGCCGTCGAATCGTTGAACAAAGCACCACCGCGCGCCATCAGCACCCGAAGGAAACCGCATGCCAGACCAACCCACAATCAACATCACGCGCTTGGTGGACGAACAAAAAATCTACTTCTTCGGCCTTGGCATAATCTTCCTCTCCTTCCTCGTGATGTTCTCCGACGGCTACGCGCTGGCAGCCGCCGCCTACGCCGCGCCGATGATCGTCCGCCAGTGGCATCTGAACCGCGCGGTGATGGGCCCCGTATTCAGCGCCAGCCTTTTCGGCATGCTTTTCGGCGCGCCCATTCTCGGCTACATGGGCGACCGCTTCGGCCGCAAAGGCGCTATCATCTTCGGCTGCCTGCTCTACGGAATCGCCTCGCTCGCGATCATCGAATCGCACACGCTGCATCAACTGATCGCGCTCCGTTTTATTTCGGGCATCGGCCTCGGCGGCCTGCCGCCGAACACCATCGCCCTCAACGCGGAGTTCGCACCAAAACGCGCGCGCGCCACGATGATCGTTTTCATGTTCATGGGCATCACGGTGGGCGGAATATTTCCCGGCGCGGTGTCGGCCTATCTGCCGAAATATGGCTGGCAGGGACTCTTCTTCATTGGAGGCGCATTCCCGCTCGTCGCGCTGGCCTCGTTTTTCCTGCTGCCGGAGTCGATCAAATTCCTGGTGCTGCGCGACGCTCACGAAAAAGTCGCAAACCTCGCCAGAAAATTAAGCCCCAGCATTTCCATCCTTCCCGGCACAAAATTCCTGATCGACGAAAAACACAGAACTGGATTTTCCATCCGGCTGATTTTTGCCGATGGCCGCGCCTGGATGACGCCGCTCCTCTGGTTCCTTTTCTTTTGCAACCTCATGGCCAATTTTTTCCTGAACAG
>DATAPT010000113.1:0-3413 GCA_036265065.1 Candidatus Acidiferrales bacterium
TGCTGCCGCTGACGCCGCTGCAACCTGAACTGCGTTCGCGGTGGACGCGGAACTTTCCGTTGTATCGGTGACATGGTGGCGAATCCACTCATTCAGCACGTACAGACTCCACGGGCGCGACCATGTAGTGTGGCCGATCACGAAATTCTGCCACGCTCCGCGAACCGCACGCGGATTTAGATACTTGCGTAGCGGAGGCGTAAGGTTCGCCAGGTCCTGCGATAACTGTACTCCCAGCGGGCCTCTGAGCCACACTTCCCAAGGCAGCGTAAAGGTCCGCTTGGATTGGCCAACCACTTCGTCGGGCAATAAATCTGAAAGCGCCTCGACCAGCAATGATTTTGGAACATCGCGATTGTATTTTGCGCTTTTCGGCAGACGGCCAACGAATTCCACCAAGCGATGATCCAGAAATGGCACGCGTACTTCAAGCGAATTGGCCATGCTTGCGGTGTCCGTATCCCGGAGCAGCGTATTCACCATATAAGACTGCAGTTCAAAACACGAAACGCCGGTGAAGGAATCCAGCTTCGAAGCCTGCCGTGAGGTTTCCGCCATTCGCGCGCGCCACGGATTATTATGATCGCCCGAATATTCCTTGGATTCGAAATACGGAGCCAGCAAACGTCGCACGCGGGAGGGAGTGAACAATAGCCTTGTGAAGTAATACGCATGCGGGAAATCCGTAGGGGAGCGCCAGGCAGCGGCCGCTTTTCGAACCGCATCCCCCGCGGCAATCCGCACGGCAGCGCCTGCCGTAAAACGGCGGAGCGGCGCAGGAATCCACCTTCCGAGTCCGGCCACGAATGCGGCCCGGGGAGTCGATTCGAATGTGGAATATCCGCCAAAGATTTCGTCGCTGCCAAGGCCGGATAGAGCCACTTTCAATCCGCTCTGGGCCGCGGCGCGCGAAACAAAGTATGTATTGAGCCCATCCATGGTCGGCTGGTCCAGGGATTTCACGGCATCGTCCAGTTGGCCGACAAGAATATCGGGAGCGAGAAGAATTTCCTGGTGCTGCGTTTTGAATTTCTTGGCCGTTTCACGCGAAACCGCGGCTTCGCTATATCGTTGCTCCGGAAACACCACGGTAAAAGTGTGCAAATCTTTTTTAAATCGGCTCGCCAAAGCCACCAGGCTTGTGGAGTCCAACCCACTGGATAGAAATACTCCCAAAGGAACATCGGCGATCAGATGGTCCTGAACGGTTTCTTCGAGCAAGGGACGCAACTGCTTTGCTGCCTGATTAAAATCCTTAGGGCTCGGCCCCTCCTGGTGCAGGACGGCGTCAGAATAAATCCAATAAGGTTTCGGCGCCGGATTGGCTGGGGGTGCGTCCGCGGAAAAAGAAATACTATGGCCGGGAGGAATCGAGAAAATTCCCTTGACCAGAGTAGAAGGCTCGATCACGGAGCCAAACGTCAGGAAGGCCTCAAGAGAATCCGGCGAAACACGCGGCTGAAGCTGCCCGCTGGCCAGGAGAGAGCGCACTTCGGATGAAAATAAAAATGCGCCGCCTGTGACAGCGTAATACAGCGGCTTGATTCCCAAGCGGTCACGCGCCAAAAATATTTTCGCATGCCGTGCCGCTTCTCCTGTTGCCCCCGAGGCACGCGCATCCCAGATGGCAATGGCGAACATTCCGCGCAATTCGAGGAGGCATTGCTCGCCCCACTCTTCATACGCGTGGACAATGACCTCGGTATCCGAGGCGGTTCGGAACGTGTGCCCGCGCTCTTCAAGCGTTTTCCGCAATTGCCGAAAATTATAAATTTCGCCGTTGAAAACAACGGCAACGTTTCTGGATTCGTTGAATACTGGCTGGTGGCCGCCAGGCAGGTCAATAATGCTGAGACGGCGCATGCCGAGAGCTGCGGAGGGAGCCACGAGAAGCCCGTCGTCGTCCGGGCCTCGATGCATAATCGCCCCCATCATGCGGCGCGTAATTTGCTCGGCCAGCTCGGATTGTTGAATTCCTATGACACCACAGATTCCACACATTCCGCGATACTTTACCGTGAACGCGCTCGCAGTTCCACTGTTACCTCAAGAATGTTGCGCATTGGATTACAAATTCAAGTCGCGCTTTCCGTGGGCTGCAGGTATTTGGGCTTCACAAATTCATACTGGAAGTCATGTCCGCGCCTCAATTGCGGCTGCTCGAAATACTTCCAGGATAATTTGGCGATGCCATAGGTCAGCAAAGCGGCGAGAAATGTTACGGCAGCGGCCGGCGCGTCGGTCACCGCGGGAAGCGTGTGCAAAATAAGCTGGTGGCAGAAAAAATACACGGCCGTGTGAATGATATAGACGCAGTACGAAATGCCGCCGAGCTCACGCAAGAATCCTAGCCTCATCACGGCGGAAAGAAAGAAGGAATGTTCCGTAAGCACGAGCAGCAATAGCGCCGCAAAAAAAAGCGCGATGACTGTGTATCCGGCTGTTTGCGTCAGCAGAAGCATCGGGTCCGAATACCATCTCCAAAGATAGGCGACTCCATAAAACAGAAAAGTAAACAGCCCGTACAAGATAAGCGTATGTTTATCCAGCCATATGCGGGCCCGCGGACTACTCCAGATCAGTGCAGCGAGCATGCCCACTGCCAAGGCATCCGCGCGGCACGGCATCAACCGGTAAGCGAGCCATGCCCCATCCGCAAAATAATTGCGGACTACGAAACGCAGAATCGGAGCGGCAAGCGTGACCAGCACCAAAACAATCGCCAGCGAACGCTTTGACAAGTACCTCACCAGAAGCGGCGCCGCCAGATAAAATTGCTCTTCCACCGCCAGCGACCATGTGGAGGAAAACCACCAGAATGACGCGCCGGTTTTTAGAAATTCGTGAAAATTCTGCAGGAAAAATAGGTGGGCCAGAATGGAGCCATCAACCTGTTGAACGGGCCCGATTCTCTCTGACAAAAAAATTTTTAGCAGTGGCGCAAGAATGATGTAGAGGAAAATCCAAGCGTAATATAACGGAATAATGCGAAAAAATCTGCGCGCGTAAAAAGTTTTAAAGTAATTGGAAGAACCGCGCGCTTCCAGCAGAATTCCGCCAATCAAAAAACCGGAGAGGACGAAAAACAGATCGACTCCGGTCCAACCCAACCGGAACCAATATCCATTCAGTAGACTGACTGACCCAACTCCCGGAACAGAAAAATAATGGCCCACCATGACCAAAAGGATCGCCATACCGCGGAGACCATCGAGTTCTGGTATTCGTTTCTGGGGATTTTGCTCCATCGGGTGTCGTCTCTACGACGGTAACAGTCTACGCAAACACGGGTCAAGCCGTGTGGCGGGTGGCTGGCTCCGAAAATGAGGGGCAGGAGCACACCGGTAGTTTGGTGCCTCAAATTTTAGTTTGCCGATGACCCTGGAATCGCCTTGTCAGGGAATGGAGACGCT
>DATAPT010000114.1:0-13972 GCA_036265065.1 Candidatus Acidiferrales bacterium
AAGGTCCCGTACTACCCCTATACTACGGCCGCCCAAAATCTACGAGACTTTAACACGCCTGCGAACCTGGAACAAGATCCTCGACGGGCAGATTAGCAAAAATCCGCCGTTCTTCGATTTTTGTCCTCAGATTTCAGGCTAAGTACGGGATGCGGATTGCGAAAAACAATCCGCAAGAAAATTTATTTAGCCGACTTGTAATACCCGGGCAGTTTTGACGACGGGTGATTTTCGTTGCCGTTCCGCAAACTTGCTAGCCTTGTCCTTGTCGGTGTATACGCGTGCAAAACGCTCTCCGTCTTTGTAAAACACCGTCACTTGCCAATGCCTGTGTTTGCGCCGTCTGTCTTTTCCCAGCTTCGTGCGTTTTCTTATCGTTTTGGTTTTCGGCATGATTTGAATATCTCAATCAGGATTCGAGCACGCAAGTACCAATTCGGCCAATACTTAGAACGCTATAAAATTATACTTCATTCCCTTAAGGGTTCAAAACGAGGAAAGAACCTGCCTGCGGAGTCATACTTATTCTGGAAACTTCAGCAAATTTTAATTAAAGATTGATGGACCATATTCAAGTTTCGATCATCCTATAGCAGTATGCGCTCGTCCCTGTACGATCGAGCTGAGCGAGGAGAAGCAGGATGATCAAATTCAATCAAGGAGTGAAAGTAGAAAACCCCAGAGCATATGAAGCAGGAGCTGTGAAGCACCTTCAATATTTGCTGGAGGTCGGTAGTCCCATTGAGCGTGATCCCAGGCGTAAAAATTTTTATGATGTCGATGGTGGAAGCAAAATTTATTACATTCATGTTTCTCCGGTCAGCGGAAATGTAATTCTGCTGGCACGATGGATGCGGCAAACCCAGGACTGTTACCTAGGTTCAACCCAGCTTGCAGCGAATCCTGCCTAAGATAGTTGCGCGGGCAATTTGTAACGTTTTTCCTTTCAATAGCATACAGGAATAGTTTCTTAAGCAGTCCGAAACCCAAATTGATCTTCCCTCAAATCGCAGTTCAACATATACTTGGTTAGGTTTTAAAGACTCGGGACCCAGCCCCCCGATTCGTTATTTTGGCGCCAGCCATCCATCTGTCGGAGAATCCATAACGGCGCCTACGAATTTTTGAGCTGGTCGACCCTCAGGAGAATTTATTCTCTGTGAGAGAGCCAAAAACTCCCATTTCGACCAGCGGAGCAAAACGGCGGAGCACTCGTATCGCGTTACCTCTGCCTTTGCTCGTTACAGGGATCAACCGCCAGGAAGTATGTTTCGCGGAGACAATTGAGACCGTATCGATTAATTGTCATGGCTTCCATTATTTTTCCGGCCAAAGTGTCCTGAAGAATTCCACCGTATACGCGCAACTCATTCTAAACAATAAAGATACTGCCGCTACTTCTCCTACCTACCGCGGTCGCATGGCTTGGATACGAAAATCTTCTCGCCTGCATGGCATGTATTTGGTCGGTGTGGAATTTGAAACTCCTCAAAACATTTGGAATGTGGAAACATTTCCGGAAGATTGGATTCCTTTTTCGCCGTTGAAGAAGGAGGATCCGACAGCTTTCCTTGCAGAGGTTGACCGGGTTTTGCATTCTGTTGCCGTGGCAACCCATTACCAACTGCTGGATGTGCAACCCGATACACCGCATTCCGAAATCAAACGGCATTTCTATCAATTAGCTCGAAAATTTCACCCCGATCATCATATGGACCACCCGGAGTGGACCCCGCGCCTGCTTTCGCTCATGGACGGCCTGGCGACCGCTTACAGGATCTTGTCGGACGCTGATTCAAAGAAGAAATACGATTTGCGCCTCGAGCACTCGATTGAAGTGGTCCAGGACGCCGGAAAAATGGCTCAAGGCTACCTCGATAAGGCCTTGGAGTGCCTGGCGGAGAAGAACTTTTCAGGTTCCATCCTTTGGCTACACCGTGCTATCGAGCACGAACCCAATCGATCGAGCCACAGGGCAATGCTAGGCCGCTGCCTTTCTTCCATCCCTGAATACCATCGGGAGGCGGTAGAGCAATTTGAGATGGCCATTGACCTCGACCCCCGCAATATAACGGCCCACCTGCATTATGCCGAGTTGCTGGAACAACTCAGAGCCCCGTGGAAGGCTCGGCTGCACTATACTCGCGCCCTCGAACTCGATCCGCATAGTGTGGAAGCTGGCGATCGGCTGAACCGGTTGGGTGCGGGTATGCCACGAAGCGTATCCAGAGTTTCCTTACTGGGACGACTGACACGACGCCGTTAATTTACCTCGAGGGCACCAAACTTCACTCTTTCAACCATATTTAAGAGCAGGATAGAAGGGGTTAAGTCGTTACGAAGAGTAGTGCAGGCACAAAAATGGGGCGAAACGGCGGTCGGCCGTTTCGCCCCGGTGTCTTACAGGCTGGTGACGTTCGCTGCCTGCAGGCCCTTGGGGCCGGAGGTAACTTCGAACTCAACCGCCTGGCCTTCGTTCAGCGATTTATACCCTTCCGCCTGAATCGCGGAAAAGTGGACAAAGATGTCCTCGCCGGACTGGCGCTGGATGAATCCGAATCCCTTGCTGGCATTGAACCACTTTACTGTTCCTTGTTCTTTCACGGTGTTTCCTTTTCACTGATTTGAGCTATTTGGTGCTTCTCGACCGCCTCCAGCCGTACTTCAAAAAAAGGCCACGAGCTTGTACCCGCTGCCCCTTTAAATCGATTCTAAAGGTTTTACAAGAGCAACAAACGCAATTGCACCATATCACGAAACCGTAAATGGGCCTAACTATTTTCTAAGGTAAACTGTGGATATACAACCCGGGGGCAAGTAATAGATTCTAAGGGCCCAACTTGGGTGCCTGGGGAAATTGCCTCAGTTGCATTCCTAATATTAGCTGATGTTTCAATATGGATCACAAGCGGTTTTGTAATTCCATCTGCAATTCGTGTTGCCGCTCTGAGGAAAGCTTTGCGCCCTCTTGCGTCACATAAAACACATCGGTCGCGGTTCCGCCCTCGGTGTCAATCAAGCCTACTTCGATATTGAAACGGTGCTCTGCGAACGTGGAGCAGATGTCATATAGGAGTCCGGGTCGGTCTAACGCAACAATTTCAACGACGGTGCTGTGCGAAGAACACTCATTGTCCAGGTGGATTCGCGTATCCACGTTGACCTTCGGTGCACGCTTTTCCGGCTGAAATTTTCTTTTCATGAGCGCGGCAACGTCCAGTTCCCCCGAAATCGCGGCGATTAATTGCTGCTTCAGCCTGCCCATTTCCGAGGGATTATGATCGAGCGTCTGGAACCGATCGGAGAAACGCAGCGAGTCCAGAACAATTCCATTGCGGTTGGCGCAGGCGTCCGCCTTCAAAATATTCATGCCCCAGGAAGAAATCGTTCCCACCACCCTCTCAAACAAAAAGGGGCGATCCTTGGTGACCAGGACCAGCTCATAATATTGGTCGCGCTTCGTGATGCTGATTTCCGCGAGAGAATGGCCAAGCCGCCGGTACATTCGATAGTGCGCGGAAATTTCAGACGAGGAATGCGTCAGGAGATAGCGTCGTGGAAAGCCGTCCAAAAAGTTCCTGAACCTTTCGGCTTCCGCGGCGTCTTCGCCTTTCGAAACGAGCCGCTCCAGCTGCTGGGCATCCTCGCCTGCAAGGTACATACGCTGGTCGTCCACCGAGCGATTCAAATAATTTTCCGTCGCAGCATACAGTTGCCACAGCATCTCCGCTTTCCATGACGTCAATGCTTCGGGGTTCACGGCCTTGATGTCCGCGTAAGTAAAGAGCGTCAGCATCTTGAGATGCTCGATCGTTCCCACGGTCTTCGCAAAATCGTGCACAGCTTCCGGATCGAAAATGTCCCGGCGCATCAGCGTGGCCGACATGCGCAGGTGATTAGCAATTAAGAAGGTGACGGTCTCGCGGCTAAAAGTATCGAATCGCAACCGATCAAACACACTTGCAACCGCTTCCAGACTGCCATCCACATGGCTATCGTTAGGCATTCCCTTTCCGACGTCGTGAAACAGCAGGGACAAATACAGCAGTTCGGGATGATCCAGCGTGGAAAGAATGTCAGCGAAGCGATGTTCCATGCCGCTACTTTTTGAGAGCAGGTTGTGCAAATTTTCAATCGTGACAAGCGAATGTTCGTCGACCGTGTAGCGGTGATAATAATCACGAATCACGAGCGAGTCGATCGCCTTAAATTCCTTAAATAGCAGATCGAGAAGCCCCACGCGGTGCATCGCGCGCAGCGAAGATGCCGCATAGGGCAGCACCAGAATTTTTTGGAAATATTCCCACAAATCTGGACTGCTGGAATTCCATTTCTGAATCCGTGGCAAGGCAGCTTCAACCGCATTTTCCGTTTCCGCGGTCAGCTTAACGTCGTGCCGCGCGATAATTTCAAACAAGCGAAACAATACTTTGGGATCTTCCACCGAGGCAGGTTGGCGGAGAGATATTCGATCCTCTTGCACGCTGAAATCGGGCGTCGAAAGCGGCGATCGACGCGTCCCTAGCCAGCGCATCCAGATCGATTTTGCTCGCGGCACTTCATCGAATAAAACGGTCAACCTATATATGGCGCGGGCATGGCGAAAATAAATCCGCATCCAATCATTTGGCGATGCCGCATTGATCCCATGCAGGCCGATGCCACTGGCCGCCGCCTGGGACTGCAACTCGTAGGTCAGCACATTAAGATCCCGGCCCTGCCGGTAATGCAGGTAACAGCGAACCGCATCCAGAAAATCGATCGCCTTGACGGCATCTGAACGCAACGCAAGCGGCAAGAGTTCTACCGGGTCTTTCCATTCGCGGGTTCGCTTCATCTCCGCGATTTGCGAAAGCCAGCAAGCCACTTGAAAATCCCGGAGGCCGCCGGGGCCGTCCTTGATGTTCGGTTCCAGATGAAAAATGGTTTGCCCGTATTTTTGATGACGCTGGTGAGCGAGCCCTGTGAGCTCCTGCATCAGCGTTTCGGTTTCGCGAATCACCATTCCAGGAAGAACGCGCGTACGAAGCCGTTCAAAAAGTTTCTCGTCGCCGCAAATGTAACGGCAATCCAGAAGCGAGATGTTGAATTCGATGTTATTGCGGTAAAGCTTTCCACATTCGGCGAGTGTTCTTGTGGTGGGGCTTACGCGGAGGTGCAAATCCCACAAGGATTGGCTAAGTGGCGCAATGGCCTTGCGGCTGAGGAATTCTTCGTTGCCTTCCTTTTCGTAGAGAAACAGGAGATCGATGTCCGAATACGGAAATAATCCCCGGCGGCCGTATCCGCCCATAGCCGCGATGCAAAACCCTTCCATCGGACCGTTTGCGGTTGTGACTTCGTTCCAAAGCTCGGTGACGACGGAATCGATCAGCGCCGTACGGTCACGGATCGCCGATTTTCCGTCGCCTGTTTCTTCAAAGCGTTTCTGAATCCGCGCGGATTCTTCCGCGTATAGGTCCTGCAAACTGGAGTTACTTCTTTCAAGCTTCATATCCGGCCTACGGGACCCCCGCCCTGCCCAGAAGAATCCGCGAAATGCACCAACACTTGCACTTGCAAATCATTTGCTACCCTTGCTTGGAATTCAAATGGCTGAGTGCCGCGCGATATCTCATCTTCATGTAGCGCCCGCCTTCATGCGGGCATACGATTGAAACCAAGATGCCCGCCTGAAGGCGGGCGCTACAAAACCTGGCAAAAACCGGCTGGCACAGAGACATTAAAGGGCGGACACGCCGCGCTCCTGATTCCGGATGCGAATCGCCTGGTCCACCTTGGAAGTAAATATTTTGCCATCCCCGATTTTGCCGGTGGAAGCGCTTTGCAAAATCGCATCGATTGCGGCATCCACCAAATTGTCCGGTATAACAATTTCTATTTTAATTTTCGGTAGCAGATCAACCGTGTACTCGCGCCCGCGATAAACTTCCGTGTGCCCTTTTTGACGGCCATGGCCGCGCACGTCGGAAATGGTCATCCCGCCAATGCCAAGTTCCGTTAGCACTTCTTTGACAGCTTCAAACCGTGATGGCTGAACGATCGCTTCAAGCTTCGTCATCATCTTCTTGTCCTCAGACTTGACCGCAGATTCAATTCCTTGCTGCGTCATGGCAGCGCCCTACACTATAGCGCCATTCTGCCCGACAATTCCAGTCTGTGACGCGCCGATTTTCTTTGGCCTAAACACACCCTGCCACGTGCCCGCGCCTCTTT
Organism: Candidatus Acidiferrales bacterium; assembly: GCA_036265065.1. Taxonomy (GTDB): domain Bacteria; phylum Acidobacteriota; class Terriglobia; order Acidiferrales; family UBA7541; genus Palsa-360. The sequence goes on from DATAPT010000114.1 coordinate 6,217, forward strand.
ATTTTACTTAAATCCTGGCGGCACGTTTTCCTCACGAAGCCCTGCATTTCATCAAACGCATTTCTAGGATTTTAACTAAATTGCCGCGCGGGAAAGCGTCGAATTCACGCTTCGCCGCGCGGCAATCTATGAAGAGCGCCTGGCAACCCCCTAATCAAATAGAGCCGCCAGGCTGAATTCTGAACTGTCCTCCGGAATTGACTTTCGTCTTTTCCGGAGGAAACTGAATTTAGAACATGAACCCGGCCTCGATTACGCCGCGCGTTTGATTGGTGTTGGTGCCGCCGATCCCAAATCCAACCGACGTCCCAGGCACGAAGTTAGTAAGGTGAACGATCGAGATATCTCCTCGAAGGAAGAAAGCGTCCTTAACCCAGGTCGGAGTCACAGTGAAGGAGAACGCGCCGGTTCCAGACCCGTAGCCCAGCAAATTGGCTTCGGCGGTGGTTACGCTTCCGCTCGATTTAATGTACTCCGGCCTGGCCGATAGCGAAAATCCGTGCTTGAAATTGTAGTTTGCAAGCAGGGCGCCACCGTTCGTGTGTGCGCCGGTCCCGTACAGGGCATTGTCCGACTTTACGACCGTGTATTGGTAATAGGGGCTGAGGGTAATCGGCCCTTTCGTAAACGTATAAATTAGATTGTAGACTTGTTCATTGTTTTGAAGAGGAGGTGTTGGACCTGCATTAGGACCGATCCTCACGTACGACCCGGCATTCCCGCCAGCCGCAAACGTTACTGTGTTTGAGGCATTGATGGCATAGGCCAACAATCCCGAAAGTGAAGTGTAGCGATTCGAGTAAAAGCCATCGTTCCAGCTGAACGACATGGTGAGCTTTTTATACGTGTCATTGAGCTGAATTCCTCGGCTGACAACGGGCTCCTGATTCCAGAGAAGTCCGCGCTCCACGTTCATGTTTTCAAAAGTGAAAATATACTCATCGCCGATCAGTGTAGGCAGCGCTCCAATCTCAACATTGAAATTACCCTTCACCAACTTCGCGTACCCCACTGGGAACGCACCAAATAGGTTAGTTGTGGCCGTTGTTTTTAGGAACGGTACGCCAACCACTGGCAAGTTGTAAGCGCCACCTTGCAGGTAGAATTGAAACCATCCGCTTGTCTTCTGGATAAAAACTTGGGCATTGCTTACGTCCTCATGCCCCTCGTCACCAAACGATGTGGGGTTGTTTCCATACAAACCGATACCGCTCAGAACACCTGTAACTTCGATCTTTCCAAACGGCCCCGCCGGGATCTCGTGTGGCACTGCGGTCGCCAGCGGTCCGGACATTGACGGAGTAGGAAGTGGCGTTGGAGCAGGAGGAGTCGTAGCTGCCGGAGTCCCCGACGCCGGTGCCTGATCCTGCGGCGCATCGGCCGCCGGAGCTACTGTGTCCTTTGCATCATTTTCCGCTACCAAAACCTCATCCGTATGGCTTGAATTAATGGTGGTGCTTGCAGTAGTTGTGGCAGCTGCGTCGCTTCCGTCTACTGCTCCACCCGCCGCCGAAAGGCTTCGCGCATGAGCGGCAGGGGCCCCAATTCCTACCAACCCTAACGCCAGTAAACCTAAGCACACCCCATAAGTCTTCTTCATGGAATAAATAACTCCTTTTCCGCCGGCAGCCTGATAAATGACAGACCCTGACCAGCGGCAGAAGTTTAGAGTCGCGATCTGAACGCGTCCAATTCATACTTTTTCTCTTAGCAATCAGAAATGTGGCGTAGATAAATCGAATCGTCTGTATTTGGAAATGAAATGGTTCATTTCGCTAGTGACGAGTATCACTAAATGGGCCGCCATACTTCGGTACATTGGAAATAAAAAGGAAATGCTGGAGGCCAGCTTGGGCGATAGAGTAAAATTTCCCGTGACTCTAACCCTGCATGTGCGCCTGCCCGGCACGGTTTCGAGTGCCAAGCCGGAGCTGTTCAATTTTAAATTTACAAAGTTCACAGACGATCGCGGGCCTGGAAACTGTAGTCCCATGGCCAACAATGCCAAATATGGGGTGCTAAGTCGCGCAGGCAAACTGATTTTTAGCATTTTCCCGGGGGAGCCCTTCTATGAAACGTGTGTCGGCCACCAAGATTGTTGTCGGCATTATTGTGTTATTGATAGCGATTCAAGCCATACGGCTAAACCGGACAAATCCTCCCGTGGTTCCCTCTCGCTCTCTTGAGGCGCACGTCCCAGTGCCGCCAGAGGTGCTATCCGTGTTAAAGCGATCCTGCTACGACTGCCATTCCAATTCCACCGTGTGGCCCTGGTACAGCAATATCGCTCCGGTATCGTGGTATGTAATCCGCGATGTAAATGTGGCGAGAAGCCATGTGAATCTGCAGGATTGGGAAGCGCAGGTCAACGAGCAGGAAGGCAAGGAACACCTGGGGCTGGTTTGCAAACTTGTTCGTGAAGGGAAAATGCCGCCCGCCGACTATCGCACCATACATACGGAGACAAACATTACTCCAGCGGAAGCCGAAGCGATCTGCGCGTGGTCCCAAAAAGTTGGCACTGTCGAGGATGACGACAAGAAGGATGATAAGAAAGACGACAAATAGATCGATCCGTCGATCCGGTTCTGTCGTTAAATAATCTATTTTTCAAACAAGAGTACGGCTATTCGATAACTGGAGAATCCCAGTTTGGCATCGCTTGGACAGGCCCCCACCACCGCGGAATGATATTTTCCTGTTTGAATCCGCTGCTCAAGAATTTCCGGGAGCGTCTGCAGGTCAGGCGTAGCGTAATGCAAAACGAAAGAAGGAGTGTGGCTGCCCGCATAGCCGTTATCCATCAAGCAGGAACGGCGCGCGTCGGCCCTGTAGTTCAGCAACTTTAAACCGCTTGCTGCCAGCTTTGCTTCGACGATTCCCTCTTCTTCCGCCACGGATAATTTCAGTGTCGCGAGCGAAAAGTCCTCTACTGCAAACAAAATTCCTCCGTGATTCGCTGTCGCGATGCCGATCGAGTTCAGTTGAGGGTCGAGCAAATTTGCGCGATGCGGCGGGGAGTGCATCCATTGCTTATGAATTTCTTCGGCGCTGGGGCCCTCCGCAATATTTTCCGCCAAAGAACTGAAATGCGCGCCGGCTTGCTTCGCTCGCGCGAGCATATCCGGCTCGCCTGGTAGCTGGTGAGAAAGGGTATTCTGCTCCGCCATCCGTTGCGCGTGTTGATGCGCAGCCGCCGCCAGGGACGTATCCCACTTCAGCAAACCAAGCCCCTTCGCAGCGCGTTCGCGATTGGCGGATTCAAACAGAATCTGCGCAGGACCATGTTCCTGCGCATAAACAAACGCCGCTATAAAAACAATAATTCCGATACACGCACAGGTAAAAATATTGCCGAACTTCATCGGCTACTCCTAAAACGCGTTTAATGATGCTCGATTATTTTACCCTCAGAATTCAACTTACTCCTCCTTCGCGCCCAGCTGCCTGTCGAAAGGAGCAATTGTGTCGCCGGCGGTTTTTATGCAGCACAAAAAAAAATCAAACCCGCCCATCTTCACGCATGAAATTTATTCAACCCCGCGCCGATTCTTGTGTGTGTGACAACGAAAATTTCGATATTATGGAGAGCTTTGGAGACCCCATGGAACCAGCACTGGTAGATTTGCAAAACGTACAGGTCATTCGCGGCGACAACGTAGCTCTCGATAATTTCAGCCTGCGAATTAATTCCGGCGAGCATGTCGCCATTCTCGGCCCGAACGGCTGCGGAAAATCCACGCTCATCAAGACCATCACCCGCGAATGCTATCCCATGATTCGCGACGGATCTTCGATGACAATTCTGGGCCAGTCGCGCTGGAACGTGTTCGAGCTGCGTTCCGTCCTCGGCATCGTCTCCAATGACTTGATGACGGACGTGACGGGCGAAACCAGCGGCCGCGAAGTTGTCCTATCCGGCTTTTTCAGCAGCACAAAAATTTTTGACCACCTGACGGTTGAACCCGACCACCTGAGGCGCGCGGACGCCGCGCTCGAAAGAATTGGCGTCTCGCATCTGGCTGACCGGCCCGTTGAGGAGATGTCCTCAGGGGAAGCGAAACGCATTCTCATCGCGCGCGCTCTTGTCCACGATCCAAAAACGCTATTGTTCGATGAGCCGAGCAACAGCCTTGACGTGTTTGCACAGCACGGCTTGCGCGAAGCCATGCGAGAACTTGCCCAATCCGGCATCGGCGTCGTACTCGTGACGCATCATCTTTCCGACGTTATCCCGGAGATCAATCGCGTCGTACTCATGCGAAAAGGCAAAATCCAGGCGGACGGCCCAAAAAAAGATTTGCTCAATCCAGAAGAAATCTCACGCCTTTTCGGCATTAAGCTCGATATCACAAGACGCGACGGTTATTACCACCTGTGGTGAGGCCCTGGCCTTTGTGGCGCCGGCGTCCCGCCGGCGGGTTTTTGTAGCGGATAGTAAAAAACGCATACCCGCTGGCAAGATGCCGGCGCCATTAAAACCCGGCCTTTAGCTTCTCGAAATGAAGTGTAGACGGCAGGTGATATCTACCTCTGCACAGGAAAATCTTCCCTCCCCAAAGCGCAGCCTAAATCTAACCCTATAAGATAGAACTATTTACAATATTCACTGTTCTGGCACACTTCTTGCACCTTCAACCACTCCAGCCAAAGTTACGCTTGAGGTGTCTTATGAAGAAGATTTTGCTTTCGGCGGCTGGCCTTTTGATGTTCCTTCCCGTGGTCCCTAAAATCGCATCTGCTGCCCCGGCTTCGCCCCTGGCACAGGAGAGACCCCAGGAAAAGACGAAAATATTTTCGGGGACAATTATCAAGGACCGGGACAACTTCATCCTGAGCGATACGGCCAACAAGCTGTCTTACATTTTGGATGATCCACGGCAGGCTAGCCAATATGAGGGTAAAAAAGTGAAGGTAACGGGAACGGTGGACGCTGCGAACAATACCATCCACGTGCAGACCATTCAGGAAATAGCTTAGACAGATTTAATACCAATGCTTAACACGGAAGACACAAAGAAAAAGAGGGAAAACCGGAGAAATCATACTTAGCTTCTCCGCATTTCTCCTCTTATCTCTGTGTACTCTGTGTTAGAGCTTTTCCGAATTGTCAGCGCCTCTAAACGGAATAAGAAACGTTGTCGTCCGCGGCGATTGTCGCGGCGCCATTTGCCCTTGAGCCTGAAGTAACCGAGGCAGTCGCTGCCGCGATTTCGTCGCCTTTTGTCCCGCGCCGCATCGCCACAATTCCGGTGCGTACCATTTCCAGAATGCCGTATGGTCGCAACACTTCGAGCAAGCGGTCCACTTTTTCTTCGCCGCCGGTAATCTCGATGGTCAGTGAATCCACCGCGAAGTCCACGACGCGCGCTCGAAACACGTTGATGATTTCTAAAATGTCAGACCGCTCGTTGTGCTTCGCGGAAATTTTGATGATCGCCAGATCGCGGCAAATCGAAGCCTTCCCGGTAATGTTCTCCACAAGCAGCACATTCACCAGTTTATAGAGGTTGGCTTCGACGCGCATCGCCTGGTCGCGATCGGCATCCACCACAATCGTCATGCGCGAAACTTCCGGTTTTTCCGTGCGCCCCACGGTGAGCGAGTCTATGTTGAACGCGCGGCGGCGAAACAGCGATGCCACACGCGTCAACACGCCCGGTTTATTTTCAACGTGCACCACAAATGTATTCAGCATTTTTCTCTCACGCGTCCGTTGCCGTCTCGAGAAGCGGATTCGGACGGCGAATCATTTCGTGCAATCCCGCTCCAGCGGCCACCATCGGGTAAACGGCGTCTTCCTTGTCCACCTGGAAGTCGATCAGCACCGGCCCCTTATGCTCGTGCGCCATCTTCACTGTGGGCACAACCTCCGAACGCTGTGTCACAGCGACGGAGCGAATTCCAAACGCATCCGCCAGCTTCACAAAGTTGGGGCTGAGAATTGGCGATGCCTCGTAATTCTTTTCGTAGAAAAATTCCTGCCACTGGCGAATCATTCCGAGATATCCGTTGTTAATGATGGCGATGTTGACCTTCAAATTTTCCTGCACCATCGTCGCCAGTTCGCACATGGTCATCTGGAACCCGCCGTCGCCCACCACGACCCAAACATCGGCTTCCGGCCGTGCGGCTTTCACACCGATCGCCGCGGGCAATGCAAATCCCATTGTGCCGAGGCCGCCAGAGGTGATCAGCGTGCGTGGCCGCTCGTGCTTGTAATATTGCGCTTCCCACATCTGGTGCTGGCCCACGTCCGTGACGATCACGGCGTCTCCGTCCCGCGTTTCATGCCACAAATCATTGATCACATGCGCGGCGTACAGATGCCCGTTATCCGGCAGGTTCTGAATGTCGCGAACCGCGGAGTCGCCCTTTAGGCGGTCAATATAAGCGAGCCACTCGCGATGTTCCTGCGGCTTGATGTTGGGCAGCAATTCTCGCAGAACGGCTTTGAGATCTCCGACCAGAGCAACGTCCACCTTCACATTCTTGTTGATCTCCGCCCGATCGATTTCGATGTGAATTTTCTTTGCGTTCGGCGCATACGTTTTCAGATTCCCAGTAACGCGATCGTCAAATCGCATGCCGAACGCAATCAGCAAATCGGCTTCTTGAATCGTGGTGTTCAGCCACGCCTCGCCGTGCATGCCCATCATTCCAAGGCTCAGCGGGTGCGAGGCCGGGAACGCTCCCAGGCCGAGCAGCGTAAGCCCGACCGGAATATTTGTTTTTTCGGCGAAGGTCCGCACTTCGTCCATTGCGCCGGACAAAATAATTCCGTGCCCCGCCAAAATCATGGGCCGCTTGGCATTCTTGATCAGTTCCAGCGCGTGTTTATATTCTTCCTGGGTTGGCGCCAGATCGGGGCGGTATCCCGGAAGTTGCGGCTCGACAGGCTTGCCATCGAACTCGCACGTGGACTGCTGCGCGTCTTTCGTAATGTCCACCAGCACGGGACCTGGCCGGCCGGAGCGCGCAACGTAAAAAGCCTCGCTGATCACTTGCGCAATCTCGCTCGCGTGCGTAACCAGATAATTGTGTTTCGTAACCGGGAGCGTAACTCCCGTAATGTCAGTCTCTTGAAATGCATCCGAGCCGATCAGCTTGCTTCCCACCTGCCCCGTGATGCACACCATGGGAGAAGAATCGAGCATGGCCGTGGCCATGCCGGTAACCATGTTCGTAGCGCCAGGGCCGGAAGTGGCGATGGCCACACCCACCCGTCCAGATGCGCGCGCATAGCCATCGGCCATGTGCGTCGCGCCCTGTTCGTGGCGAACAAGTACGTGATGGATATTGCTGTGCTTCAGCGCATCATAGGCGGGCAGAATCGCTCCACCCGGATAGCCGAATACAGTCGTCACGCCTTGTTGTTCCAGACATTCCCACAGGATTTGCGCGCCAGTTTTCTTCATAAAATTGTCCGCCCAGAGTGAGTCTGGCTATCCACCCATTTAAAATGAGTAGGACGCCTTCCATTCATGCACGCCGGATTACACCAATACCCAGCGTTTGATCCAATTATTGCAAACGAGTCCCATCCCCGGGACAGTGCATTCGCACCAGAACATTATACAAGAGAATTGGAATTATCGAAGTGTTGCGATTGAAATACCTGTTTTGTTGCCGTTGCCTCAGACATTCGACCAATCCAGGACTACTTTCCCTGCCTCGCCCGTCCTCATCACCTCAAAGCCCTTTTCGTAATCGCGCCAGGAAAACCGGTGCGTAATCACCGGAGAAATATCCAGGC
>DATAPT010000115.1:0-4650 GCA_036265065.1 Candidatus Acidiferrales bacterium
CTGAAGAGTCTGTGTGAGAACTCGAAATTGACGTGTTTTTGTAGCGCCCGCTTTCAGGCGGGCACTTTTGAATCAAGGAGATGCCCGCCTGAAGGCGGGCGCTACATGATTCAAAACCGAGTTCTCACACAGACTCTGAAGCCCGCGCCACAAAATGCTATTGATTCGTCTGAGCCGCCGTGGTCCGCGGCGTGCCGCAGCGGCCGCGCATTCCTTCGCGAAATTTTTCTCGCTCCTCGGGCGTCATGCTCTCCCAGCGACGCCGCATCTCGCCGCCGCGCCACCCGAAGCCGCCGCGGCCCGGCCGGAATCCCCCGAAGAGCAGTCGTCCCAAGAGCATCAATCCCACGGCCTGCCAGAACGTGATGGCGTGAAGCCCGAACAATCCCGGCATCAGATAATTCCACAAATTCGTGACCACGAAACCGAACACCGTGAAGGCCACGATTCCGATAGCCACAAATTTCAATACTCGAAGAAATTTATTTCCTCTCATGTTGGTTCTCCTTATTGACTCAAGAATTCTTCGTAGATGGATTGCAGCCTCCGGCGAAGATAAAGAACAGCGTGATGTTTGCGAGAGATGAGAGTGCTGACTCCGACTCCCGTTTCGGCGGAAAGCTCCTTGAAGCTTCTTCCCTCGAATTCATGCGCGACGAACGCTTCGCGTTGCTCTTCCGGGAGTTCATCGAGCGCTTCTTCAAGCTCTTCGACGAGGATGCTTCGCGCATAGGTGGCCTCCGGTCCCGCGTCTGGCGATGGAAGCAGGTCCTCGAGCGAGAGACGATCGCCTTCGTCACTCTCTGGAAAGATATCGGCCGAGAGCGACTCCGGCTTTTTCTTCCGGAAACGGTCGATGATCCGGTTGCGCGCCACGCGATATAGCCACGCGCCCGCCTGCTCGATCGGCTTCATCAGCCGGTACGCTTCAATCAGTTCGTAAAAAACATCCTGTAAAATATCTTCCGCATCGGCCTCGTCGGAGACACGCTTGCGAATGAAATTCCGCAGCCGCCCCTGTTCCCGGCCGATCGTTTCGGTGAGCTTCTGGTCTTGCTCAGCCATAATCAAATTTGTACTTATTACTTTTTCTATCTAGAAATGAAGACGTTTGAACAGCGAAAATATTGCAGGAGATTTATAGGAAGAAGAATTTAGCGGCCTGCGTGGTGAAAAGAATGCACTTACGCAGTTCCCTTGGATGCGGCTTCGAGCGCGTCTCCGATGAGAATTGCGGGCTTCCATTCATCGAGAAACACGGCGCCGAGGTTTTTATAGAAATCAATCGCGGGCTTGTTCCAGTCCAGAACTTCCCAGCGCATGCAAAAATATTTTTCCCGCCAGGCGATTCCCGCGACGTGCTTGATCAGGGCTGTGCCGATCCCGTGCTTACGTGAATCGGGCCGCACATATAAATCATCCAGAAAAATTCCGGCGCGCCCTTGAAACGAGGAGTAGAACTCAAAAAATACGGCGTAGCCGACGGCCTTGCCTTCCCATTCGGCAATCACGGAGCGGAATTTCGGGCGCGGGCCAAAACCGTCGCGCCGCAGATCTTCTTCCGTCGTGCCCACTTCATGCTCCAGATGCTCGAACGCCGCGAATTCGCGGATCATTTCGGCCAGGAGCGCAGCGTCATTCACAGTGGCAGGGCGAATCGAGAGCATTGGCAAAGTCCTATGTAAATCGTTTGCGAACGCGCCATTATAGTCCAGCGCAGACGTCAATGTCGCATGAAAGAGAGACGCAATATTTTTCAGCAATTCCGTAATATGTTCTTCGCTATGTTGACAAGGAACGATTGCGCAGAGTAGAAGGTTCCACTCGGTGTAAATGTGCGAAAAATTTATTGGATATCTCTGGTTGTCTCCAGCCTGGGTTTTATTTTCAGCCTCTTGGTACACGTCCGTTCGCTCATGGGTTTTGGCCTTGAGAATTGGTTTGTCCTTCCTGCATTTCTGCTTCTTCCGCTGGGCGCCTGGTTTGTGGCTGCCGATGATGTCGTTCACGGCGGCACTGCACATTGGCGAAAGCAAGGCGTGGGAACAGTTGAATCCGGGAGGGAAAAGAAAATGTCGTGGGGCCAATCGCTTTATCGCAGCTTGGCAAAACCGTTCCAATGGGGGAATGGATTTTTTGTTTTGTATTTCTTGATCCTGGCCGTGCTATTTCTAAAGAACAGCAATTCGGCAATCCCTTTTCCTCAAAACTCAATCAGATGCATCGAAGCTCCGTTCGCAACTCTACTTTCCTGCGGCTGTATGGGAGGTTTCTGGATGTATTCAGCCACTTTCATGCGTGTGCTAAAGCTGAAGTAGAAGTTTTACGTGCTCGCGCGTGCGTTACTCGATTGCGGGAGGCGCGGAAGCGGCCGGCAGCTCAATCGTGTATTTGGTGCGTTGACGCTCGCGATGCTGTGAGAGCGCCAGTTCAATCAATCTGTCGAGCAACTGGCCGTAAGGCAGGCCGGAAGCTTCCCAAAGTTTCGGGTACATGCTGATGGAAGTGAAGCCGGGGATCGTGTTGATTTCGTTCAGCAAAATTTTCCCGGTGCGATTTTCCAGGAAAAAATCCACGCGGGACATGCCCAGGCATTCGAGCGTGCGAAATGCGCGCACAGCATATTCCTGGAATTTTTTCACCTGCGCCCTGTTCAGCTTCGCGGGAATCATCAGCCGCGTGCCTTCTTCCAGGTACTTTGCTGCGTAATCGTAAAATTCGCGATGCGGAATAATTTCGCCGGGGATCGACGCTTTCGGATCTTCGTTGCCTAGTACGGACAACTCGATTTCGCGGCCGCGAATTTCTTTCTCGACCATTATTTTTTGCGCGAATTCGCCCGCAAAATCCATGGCCTTCGCCAGTTCTTTGGCGTCGTGCGCCTTGGTCATGCCCACGGAGCTGCCAAGCGTCGCGGGCTTCACAAATACAGGGAAGCGGAATTTTTTGCGAATTTCGCGCATAACTTTCGCGGGCGACTTCTCCCACTGTGAGCGCGGGACGGCCATAAATTCGCCGACAGGCAGCTTGGCCTGCAGGAACAATCGCTTCTGAACATCTTTGTCCATGCCCACAGCAGAGCCGAGAACTCCGGAGCCCACGTAGGGAAGCCCGGCAAGGTCGAGCAATCCCTGAACGGCGCCATCCTCGCCAAACGTGCCATGCAGCACGGGGAACACGACGTCCACGTGCAACGCATCTGTGCGTGAATTGTTGGCTGGAACAAGGGCGGCAACATTTGGATCGGCAGAAAGGATTACGCTTTCGCCGGTGCGCAGGACTTCGCCCAGCGCAGGCTTGCCTTGAGCGCTCTCCGGGAACGGCGGCAGCATCTTGTGCGCCGCGGTTCCGGCGAGCCACCGGCCTTCCTTGGAGATGCCGATGGGCACCGCTTCGTATTTTTCAGGATCGAGCGCGGAAATCACAGACGCCGCGGAGATCAGCGAGACTTCATGCTCGCCCGAGCGCCCGCCAAATAAAATGCCGATGCGCAGCCGTTTTTTTTCTGTGGTCATGATTGTGTGATGTTTTCCGTGGCATAGGCTTCAGCCTGTGCGGTTTTAGTCCTTGCTAAAATTAACCCCGCACAGGCTGAAGCCCATGCCACAAAATGCACTACAGGATTTTCTTTCCCAGGCCCGATAACACCATTTCAACACCCAGCAATGCTGTCTGATTATGTAAATCGATTACGGGATTGATCTCGACCACCTCGAGCGACACCATCGCTTCGCTATCGGCAATAATTTCGAGGGCCAGGTGCGCTTCGCGATACGTCACGCCGCCGCGCACGGGAGTCCCGACGCCGGGCGCGTCATCCGGATCGACAAAATCCAGGTCGAGGCTCACAGCCACGCCGTCCGTATCGTCCGTGACAAAGCGCAGCGCTTCGTTCATCACATCGCGCATGCCGCGCTCGTCAATATCGCGCATCGTAAAAACGTGAACGCCGGATTCCTTGATCAGGCGGCGCTCTTTCGGATCGAGATCGCGCACTCCCACGAGCACCACGTTGCGCGGCTCCACTTTCGGCTTGTACCCAAGCAACTCAACCAGCTCCGGCGCGCCATATCCCATAATCGCCGCGAGCGGCATGCCGTGAATGTTTCCCGATGGCGAGCTGTCAGGCGTGTTCATGTCGCCGTGCGCATCGAGCCATAAATAGCCGACGCGTTTGGACTGCGCGCGAAAATAGTTCGATACGCCTGAAAAAGAACCCACGGCCAGCGAATGATCTCCGCCCAGCACGAGCGGAAAAAAACCTTCCGCGAGCGAATTCTCGGTCATCTCCGCAAGGCCGCGGCAAGTTTCCGCAATTTCGTGAAGATACTTGGCGCGCTTTTCGCCATACGGCTGCTCTTCCGGCTGCCTCACATAGACGTTGCCAATATCGTCCACCGTGTGGCCGAGCTGTTTCAGGCGCGATTGCAATCCGGCCACGCGCAACGCGGAGGGACCCATGTCCACTCCCCGTCGGCTTTGGCCAAGGTCCATCGGAACACCGATAATCCTGATTTTTTGCGGCATATTTTAAAATCACTCGCGCTTGTCCCGGACCGGCAGGACAGCGGCGAGACTAAGGATAGACTCTGTAGATCATGCGAGGGAAGGGAATGACTTCGCGAATGTGCTCAGTTCCGCAAATCCATG
>DATAPT010000116.1:0-1609 GCA_036265065.1 Candidatus Acidiferrales bacterium
ATCGCGCTCTCGATCACCGGGCGCAAGGTCATCGGATGAAGCACTTTTGCGCCGAAGAAAGCGAGTTCTCCCGCTTCGGTGTAGGAAACTTCATCGAGTGTTGCAGCGCTTGGAACCATGCGCGGGTCCGCCGTCAGCACACCGTTGACGTCCGTCCAGATAATCACTTCGCTGGCATTGAGCGCCGCGCCCAAAATCGTCGCCGAATAATCCGACCCGCCGCGCCCGAGCGTTGTCGGAATGCCTTTTGCCGTGGCGGCAACATATCCGGTCACGACGGGAATCCCGTTCGCTTCGAGCAAAGGAAGCAGCATCGCCTGCGTTTTCGTTCGCGTGGGATCGGACAGCGGGCGCGCCCCGCCGTGAACGTCATCCGTAACAATTAAATCGGTTGCATCAAACGCGACGCCGCGAAGCCCCATTTCGCGAAGCACCGCAGCGGTCATTCGAGCGCTAATGCGTTCTCCGGTTCCTGCAATCACGTCAAGCGCACGAGGCGAGAGTTCTCCGAGTAGGGCGCAGCCGCGGCAGTAATTGGCCGCGCGCTCGATCAACGCGTCAATTTCGGAAAGCAGTTGCCGCCGATTTTCCGGATCGGAAATCAGCTTGCCAATTGTTTCATGATGTTTTTCCTGCAGAGATCGCGTGAGCGCTTCCGCTGCGGCTTCGTCGCCTGTTGCGGATTTCCCCGCTGCGGCGATCAGCATGTTCGTCACGCCAGACATGGCGGAAACCACCACGACCACGGAGCGTTCTTTCGAGGCCTGCGCAGCGATGGTTGCCGCGCTGCGAATGCGTTCGGCGCTGCCGACCGACGTGCCGCCGAATTTCATCACCTGGATGGGACGGCTCATCGCACCCTCGCTTCCGCGGGAGCCGCATTTTCGTTGGCCGATTTGGCGTGCAACAAGCCGCGCGCGCAGAGCAATTCCGCGTTCAAAATGGCCGCGCCCGCTGCGCCGCGAACCGTGTTGTGGCCCAGAACGACGAAGCGGTAATCGAACACGCTGTCCGGAAACAGCCGCCCGACTGTGACGCTCATGCCGCCGCCAGCATCGCGATCCATGCGCGGTTGCGGCCTGTCTTTTTCGCCGCGCACCAAGACAGGATGCTTGGGCGCCGTGTGCAATTTCAATTCCTGCGGCACAGATGTGTAGGACGCAAGCGCTTCGCGGACTTCTTCGATCGACGCGTGCTTGGCGAGTTTCACGCGCACGGCAACCATGTGGCCATCCGCCACATTCACGCGATGGCATTGCGCGCTCACCGGGAACGCCGCGTTCTCAAATGAAGAAGTTTTTCCGAGCGTGCCAAGTATTTTGCGCGTCTCACATTCCATCTTTGGCTCTTCGCCGTCAATGAAGGGAAGCACGTTGTCCACCACGTCGAGCGAAGGCACGCCGGGATATCCGGCGCCGGAAATCGCCTGCAGCGTTGTCGCGATTACCGCTTCAATTCCAAATTTATTGTGCAGTGGCGCAAGGGCCAGCGCCATGATGATCGTCGAGCAATTCGGATTCGTGACAATGTAGCCAGTGGAAAATCCGCGCTCGCGCTTCTGGCGTTCCAGGACTATCAAATGCTCAGAATTGATTTCGGGAATCAGGAG
>DATAPT010000117.1:0-7921 GCA_036265065.1 Candidatus Acidiferrales bacterium
GCCGAACGCGGAGTGCCCATCCTCGCCGTCAATCTTGGCGGCCTCGGTTTTCTTACCACCGTTTCGCAGGACGAAATTTATTCCATTCTGGAAGAACTTTTCTCGGGCAAGCATCGCGTGAGCGAGCGCGTCATGCTCGAAGCGGAAATTATTCGCGCGGGCAGCGTGATTCGGCGGCAGATTGCGCTGAATGATGCGGTGCTGAACAAGGCAGCTCTTGCCCGCATCATGGACCTGGAACTGCGCGTGGACGGCGAATATGTGACCACTTACAAATCGGACGGGTTGATCCTTTCCACACCCACAGGGTCGACCGCCTATTCCCTCGCCGCAGGTGGGCCAATTGTTTATCCAACTGTCGAAGCATTTGTCGTGTCGCCAATCTGCCCGCACACTCTGACCAACCGGCCGATTGTGATTCCTGATTCGGCGACGATCGAAATTGATTTCAAAGCGGGAGACGATGCGGTGTTTCTGACTCTCGACGGTCAAATCGGAATTGAACTGGTGCGCGGAGATCACATTCGCGTGCGCAAGGCACAGAACAAATTGATGCTGGTGCGCCCGTCGAAGAAAACCTACTATCAAATTCTGCGCAGCAAACTAAAGTGGGGCGAACGATAAACTTTCGCTGCGACGCTACTTTGACGCGTCAGGCTGCGGGAACCATCGCTGACATCATGCCAACAAATCTTTTTCGGCCAATCGGCCTTCGTGAACTCGAACTGCTTTGGGATTCCGGAATGCGTGAATTCCCGCAACGCCTGGAAAATCAGCCGATTTTCTATCCCGTCGTGAACCTGGAATATGCGCGGCAGATTGCGCGCGACTGGAATACACCGGATGCGAAATCCGGATTCTCCGGATTTGTCACCAAGTTTGAAGTGTCTTCCACCTATCTTTCCAAATATGAACTGCATACGGCTGGGTCTGCGGCACATCGCGAATATTGGATCCCGGCGAAAGAGCTCAGCATCTTTAACAAAGCGATCAATGGCCAGATTTCAGTTGAAGAAGGATTTTTTGGACCTGATTATGTCGGGTTTCAGGGAGATGAGAACGGTTTTAAAGGACTCAATGCCGTGGAACAATTTTCAGCTCTCTTAAAGATGGCCGATCAGGACGATTTCAGCGCGCAGGTTTCTGCGCATCGCAAAACAATTTTTATGAATTGCCTGTTTTGGCTGAATACGAATGTTTCCAATCTTCCATGCACCAGCGAACAACGCGACACTTTTCTTACTCACTTGGTGAACGCATGGGAAACAGACTCGATCGAAGTGCCGCTTCCGATCTGATTCATTAACAATTAGGACCAATCTGACCCTGTTGAGATCTTCAACCACGTTTTCTCCCGCAGTAGCCCGCCTCTTCAGAGGCGGGAGTTTAGAGTTCACACTTCGATCTTGCCGCCGGGGAATTTAAACCCCCGCCTCTGAAGAGGCGGGCTACAGCAGCGGCCGGCGGTTGCGCATTTATTCTCCGCGAACAAGATCGGCGCGAGTCTCGCGGCGACGAATGACTTTGGGCTTACTTCCTTCGACCAGAATTTCCGCTGGGCGCGGACGCGAATTGTAGTTGGAAGCCTGCACCGTGCCGTACGCTCCTGCTCCCCACAAAACCAGAACATCTCCCGACGCTACTTTTCCGAGGGGCCAATCCTGAACAAAACAGTCGCCGGATTCGCAAACCGGACCAACGATGTCCGCGCGATCGAGCGATCCTGGCGTTCGATGAGCGCGCGTGATGGGATGCGTCGCATCGTACAGAGCTGGGCGCATGAAATCGTTCATGGCGCCGTCAACAATCACGAAGTTTTTCCCGCGATTGCCTTTGTTGTACAAAACTTGCATTACCAAGACACCTGCAGGACCAATCAGCGAGCGTCCCGGCTCAATTAACAAATGACAACCAAGCGGTTTTACCACGCGCACCAGTTCCGAGGCCCATGTTGCCGTTTCTGGTGGCTGCTCCGATGTGTAGCGGATGCCCAATCCCCCGCCGCAATCGACATAGCGCAATGAAATTCCTTCACCCGAAAGTTCACGAACAAATCCGGCGAGGCGCGTCAGCGCGCGGCGGTGAGGATTTACGGAGAGAATTTGCGAACCGATGTGAGCGCTGATTCCCTGCCAGTCAATCCAGCGCGAACCGCGGTGCTGCAAATAAAGATCGCGCGCGGTTTCCCAATCCACTCCAAATTTGTGGCTATGGTGCCCCGTGGCAATGTGCGGATGGCCGCCGGCCTTGACGTCCGGATTGACGCGAATGGAAGAGGCAGCGCGGACGCGAAGTCGTGAGGCTTCGGACGCCAATAAATCCAGTTCCGCGGCCGACTCAATATTAAAAAGAAGGATTCGCGCGCGAAGCGCTTCCCGAATTTCTTCGCGGGATTTTCCCACGCCGGAAAATACAATGCGATTTCCTGGAACGCCGATGCGCCGCAAGCGGTACAGTTCGCCGCCGGAAACAATATCGAAGCCGCTGCCCATCGCGGCAAACACGCGCAAAATGCCCAACGTCGAGTTGGCCTTTGCCGCATAACATATCGTGTGCGGAAGCGTGCCAAAGGCCGAATCCATGCGGCGGTACGCTTGCTCAATGCTCGCGCGGCTGTAGAGGTACGCAGGCGTGCCAAATTTTTTGGCGACGGCAGCGACGGAGACCCCTTCGCAGTACAGTTGAGAACCGCGATATGAAAAACCAGGCGTGTAGGTAACCGGATCAACGACTGCGGAATGCGCGATGCGCAAAGCGTTTGAATGCGAAGTTGCGGTGCTCACTTTACTTTCACCACCACCAGCGTACGATCGTCCGTGATGGCTCCCCCCTGAGTAAATTCTTCAACTTCCTGCAGCAGGCGATCGGCAAGGTCGCTTGAATTCATATGCGAATTAGCGGCCAGCAAATCCTTAATGCGATTCGTGCCAAAAAATTTCCCTTCGCGGTTGGCCGCTTCGGTCAAGCCATCTGAAAAGAATAAGAGAATGTCGCCGGGACTCAAACGCACACTCCATTCCTCATAGGAGGCATCGTCAAAAATTCCGATTGGAAATCCGGAAAGCTTAATTTGCTCCACATGCCCGTCTTTCCACAGCAACGGCTGCGTCTGTCCCGCATTGGCGATGCGAAGTTTGCGGCGCCCTTTTTGCCAGGTGGCGAAGCAGATCGTCATGTAGCGCCCTTCGACCCGCCGATCGCATACGAGTTGATTGAGCAAATGCAAAAGTTCCGCGGGCTGCAGCTTCTGCGGAGACAGGCTGCGCAAAATTCCGGTGGCCACAGCGCCGTAAAGCGCGGCCGCGGTTCCCTTCCCGCTGACGTCTCCCAAAGCGATGCCCAAATTTTGCGTGCCGTAGGAAAGAAAATCGTACAAGTCGCCGCAAACTTCGCGCGCGGAGTGGATGCGCGCCGTAATGTCGAGGCCATAATCGGTGCTGGGAACAGGGCGCAACAAAGCAGTCTGCAGACGCTGTCCAGCGGTCAACTCGCGCTCCATACGAGCTTCGTCCTTGGCCAGTTGTTCGTACAGGCGCGCATTTTCCAACGACACTGCCAGGTGCGCGGCGAGAATCGTCAACGTTTGCTCGTGGTCTTCCGTGAAATAATTTACCTGTGGACTTTCGAGATCCAGAACGCCCACGACGCGACCCTTGTGAAGCATGGGAATCGCCATTTCCGAGCGCGTCTCTGGATTCACCATAATGTAGCGCGAATCGTGTGTCACATCCGGAATGCGGACGGGCATTTGCGTCGAGATCGCCGCGCCTACAATTCCTTCGGTGGGGCTGATCCGCAGTTTTCCCTGGGCGCTCTGGCCATACTTCATGTCCAGGCGATGACGAAAGATTTGTGTTGAATCGTCGTAAAGCAAAATTCCCAAAATTTGATAATCGATCACGCGCTTGACGAGTTCCGCGGCACGTCGCAGCAATTCTTCAACGGCAAGAATGGAATTTGCCTCGCGGCCCACTTCGTTCAGGACCAGCAGCGTGTCTGCCTGAGTGCGGACGCGTTCAAACAGGCGCGCATTTTCGATGGCTGTCGCCAAACGGCTGGCCATCAGCGTGAGAACGCTCTGTTGATCGCGTGTGAAATAGTCGACCTGCGTGCTTTGAATGTCGAGCACACCAATCGCCTGGCCCTTCACCATCAAAGGGATCACCATTTCGGAACGCACCGAATCGATGATGTTGATGTAGCGGGGATCTTCGCGCACATCGGGCACGCGCACGGCGCGTCCCGTCGCCGCGGCGGTGCCGGTGATTCCCTGCCCAATGGGAATGATCCATTCTTTGCCCGCCTCTTCGCCGTAGCCGATTGTGAAACGGTGATAGAGGCGGTGCATGGATTCATCGACAAGCAGTACGCCGAAAACTTCATAGTCGATCAGGCGCTTTACGAGCGCAGCGGTTTTCTGCAACACTTCGTCGAGGTTCAGCGAGGAATTAATTTCCTCGCCGATCTCGACCAGCGTCGCAAGAACTTCCGCAGGGACATTCAGCGGCGTTGGAGTCTGTACAGGATCCATATTTAAATTAGTCGCAATAATGCGCTGCGCTCGCTTCAAACGAACGCAACTCCCCAAGAGTCAAATAGTATAGCAGGTGGAGATTGCGCCCTCGTAAAAAACTGGTGAAAGTTGCGCGGAAAATTTAAAATTTTTCCAGGAGCGCGAAGGCCGCAAGAGATTCTGTTGCAACGGTTTACAAAGGTCGACATCATTAAAGAATCGGTCTAAAAAACCACCCGTTTGCCGTATAAGCCTCGGAAAAAGTATTTCAATTTGTCATTCCGAGCGGAGCGAGGAATCTCTCTTCGATTTAACTTCAGGTAAATAAAGTAAGAAAGAGAGATTCCTCGCTCCGCTCGGAATGACAGAAATAACGTGTTTTGACATAAGACTATGTAGTCCGCAGTCTTCAGATCCGGTGATTTCCTGCCCAGCAGAGAAATTCTTCCCAATGAAGGCTGCATACCGCAAACGTATTTGTTGTGAAATAAAAAAGTGGCAAATTTCAATATGCGGTCGATGGAGGAGCACCAGAATTTGGAGCAGGTTGTGAGGCCGATCCCCCCGCTTGTTCCATGATCTTGACGCTCGCACTGGCGCCGATTCGCGTTGCGCCTGCGCAAACCATTTTCTTCAAATCATCAAATGTCCGCACACCACCGGAGGCTTTCACGCCGATTTCTGACCCAACAATGGCGCGCATAATGGCCACGTCTTCCGCCGTCGCACCACCCGTGCTGAATCCTGTCGAGGTCTTCACAAAATCTGCTCCCGCTCTTTTGCTGGCCAGCGCGGCGCGAACTTTTTCTTCTACTGTGAGCAGCGATGTTTCAAAAATTACTTTGCAGATCGCGCCGCCGCGATGCGCTGCTTCCACCACCCCGCGAATATCGGATTGCACCATGTCGTCCTGACCGGATTTCAGCGCGCCAATGTTGATCACCATGTCGACTTCCTGCGCGCCCAGCTTGATGGCTTCTTCCGCTTCGTAAATTTTTACGCGAGAAAGCGTCGCGCCCAAAGGAAACCCAATCACGGTGCAAACTTTTACTTTTGTGCCACGCACAAGTTCCACGGCAAGCGGTACGTTCCACGGATTGATGCAGACACAAGCAAATCCGAAGCGCACGGCTTCTTCGCAAAGCTTGCGGATATCTTCACGCGATGCGTCGGGTTTTAAAAGTGTGTGGTCAATCAGACTCGCAAAACCGGATTCCAGTTCAACGACGGATGGCCCGCAGGAGATGCGGTCAGCTCCGGCATCGACCACGGCGCGCGTTTTTCTGGCGCATTTTTCGGCGCAGTTCAGATCGCAGTCCGGGCACATTTCGCTGTCGGAATTCTCGGCAGGTTGGATTTCTGCGTTACGAGGCGCGCCAAGGTAGCGCACTACCTCTTCGGTGACGATTCGTACGACGTGTTCAAATTCGCTTTGTTCCACTCGATTGGCCTTGATCTTCTTGCTTGAAAACATCCTATGAAAATTAAAGTTGTTGCATCGCGCGGTTGCTGTAGCCCGGGTCTTTAAACCCGGGGGTTTAGATGCCCCGACTACCGCTGTGCTCCCCGCCTACGTCTTTGCGGAACGCTGCTCGATGGCTCGAATCTTGTCCACGCGGCGCTGGTGGCGGCCTCCAGCAAATGGCGTCGTCAGCCACAACGCGACAATCTCTCGCGCAATTTCCGGCGTGATGAGCTTCGCGCCCAGCGTCAGCACGTTGGCGTCATTGTGCTCACGGCTGTTGCGAGCCGTCGCGCGATCATAGCATAGCGCTGCGCGCACTCCCGGCACCTTGTTGGCGGCAATCGAGCTGCCGATGCCAGCGCTGTCGAGCACGATGCCCAGCCACGCTTCCCTTTTCGCAACGGCGTTCCCCACGGCTTCCGCGAAATCCGGATAGTCGACGGCTTCCATGCTGTTCGTGCCAACGTCCAGCACCTGATAGCCCCAATCGCGAAGGTAGCCCTTCAGCTGTTCCTTGAGTTCGAATCCGCCGTGATCGGAACCGATCGCGACGATGCGTGACGATTTTTGTGACGAAATATCGCCACCTGCGTTCGAAGAAGTTTGCTCTTCAGGTTGCGAAGCAATTCGAAAAGTGATGCCGCGGCGTTCGGCCTCCTCACGCGCCAGGGGAGTGACAATCGTATCGTCAGTGATCGCGAGTTCGCCATTTTGCGGGATGCGTTCCAGGTCGGCGGCTGTGATAAGTGGCTTCATGCTTTTTTTGTGGCGCCGGCGCCACAAGACTAGGACGGAGGTAGCGACAGCACGCACACGTCTTTCAAATTACGGTAGCGCTCCGCATAGTCCAGCCCGTAGCCCACAACAAATTCATTGGGAATCTGAAAACCTACGTAGTCGGCCTTGACGTCTTTCTTGATGCGGCGCTCCGGCTTGTCAAGTAGCGCAGCGATTTTCAACGAATTCGGCTTGCGCTGTTGCAGCACGCGCAGCAAATAGCCGAGCGTGAGGCCCGTGTCCAAAATGTCTTCTACGACAATTACGTTGAGTCCTTCAATGCTGGTATCGAGATCCTTGTTGAGGCGCACCTGGCCGGAAGTCTGGCTGCCGTGTCCGTAACTGGAGACGGACATAAAATCGAGCGAGACTTCGACCTTTACCTGGCGCACCAGATCGGAAAGAAAAATTGCCGCGCCCTTCAGCACTCCAATGAGGTGCACGCGCTGGCCCTTATAATCCTTGGAGATTTGAGCGCCCATTTCGCGCACGCGCTTTTGAATCGCGCTGTTGCGCAACAAGACTTTCAGGTGTTCTTGTCCGTGGCCATGCAAAGCTAATCACCTCCCTGGGAGCGGTTACTCTAGCGCAGCGAGTGTGAAAGCTCAAGGCGGGTCGAAAAAAGCGATTAAGAGATTTTTGCAGATGTCTGTCTCGCGTTTACGCGGACTACAAGCCAAACTAATTGCCGTCAATACTTTTCATTTACAACGTGCGCTGACAAATTCTGCCTTCGCTCTTTCTAATGCCTTTTCATTCGCTTGCCGAATAGGTGCTAGCTTGAAGGTGGTGCCTTCTAAGTTGACGCTTTCCCCCTGAATATATTGGCGCTCACCTCGAAGGACTTTATCGCGCGCCCATAGTAGATACAGCTATTTGCGGTGGAATAGTGTCCGGCTGACTCGAACCCGCGCCCCACAAGATAGAGCTCAATATCACCATCTGTTTTCTGATGAATTGAAAGGTCTTTATCAAAATAAGCAACAGCCTGTCGTATCCACTCGTCTTTATGAGCCGTATCCTTTATCGCCTTGGACAAATAAGTCATGCCGAGCTGTTCGTAGATAGTTGATGCGTGGAAGACGTCGTCGGGATATTGTTTCAGCCATTCTTGTCCCAATTCAATCGCGTCGTCGTATCTCCCTGATTTGTTGTAGTGAGTCATT
>DATAPT010000118.1:0-5335 GCA_036265065.1 Candidatus Acidiferrales bacterium
CAGTTAGGTCCATGCTCCTGATTTACGCTAGTTTTCATAACTCGCAAGCTCGGAAAGACTTAAATGTGTTTATGAGATAACTTCTAGTGACTAGTGACTAGTGAAAAGCCAGTTTCAGATAGGCTGGTTTCCTTCAAGTATTTCAATTTCAAATTTCATCTGAAATTTCAAATCATCAATCTCAAATGTCAAATTACGGATTGCAAATATAAAATCAAGCGTAAATAATTTGTCAGTCACCAGTCACCAGTCACCAGTCACCAGTCACCAGTCACCAGTCACCAGTCACCAGTCACCAGTCACCAGTCACAGCCTCACTCATACCGCAGCGCTTCCACCGGATCAAGTTTCGCCGCTCTCGATGCAGGATAAATTCCCGACGCCAGGCTGACCACCACCGCAAACGCAATCGCACCGCCCACGAGCCACCACGGCACTGTCCAGATATTTGGTGGATTAATTCCTTGCCTCTTTAAATAAATGAAGGTCGCCAGCTGAATCGCGCGGCCGATTGCCCACCCCAACACCACGCCAAATAATCCGCCCGCTAAACCCATCACTCCGGCCTCGGCAAAAAACAATCGCCGCACATCGCGGTCCGCAGCGCCCAGCGCTTTTAATACTCCAATTTCTCGCCGCCGCTCAAGAATGGCCATGACCAGCGTGTTGATAATCCCGAGAGAGGCCACCGCCAACGCCAGGCTCCCGAAAATTGCCAGAAACATATCGAAGATTGCAAAAAATGTGCGCAGGTTGCGCGTCACATCGATCAACGAAAATGCCGCAAAGCCCATATGCGTGATGCTGGATTCAAGCTGCCCCACGGCGTTAGGGCTGCTCGCCCGAACATTCAATGCCGCATAACGCATCCCCTCACCCGGCGTCGCTCTCGAAATTTCGCGCAAGTCACCCTGCTGCACGACCTCCAGTTTTTCGGCGACCGCGAGCGGCAAGTAGATCCCCGCATTGTTGAACCCTACTGGCCCGCCACCGGAATCCGATGCGGGCGTTACGCCAACCACCAGAAATTTCTTTTCGCTTGGCACAATCGAAAAGCCCATGGCCTCTTCATCCGGCCCCACGGCGCGATTCGGCGCATCGGAAGGCGCCTGCTCCGAAGGAGGCGGAAGCGCTTGCCGTTGCGCAAATCGCAAAGTTATTTCCTGCCCAAGAAGGGAAGCGGGCGATTTACCCACGTCAACCAGTCGCTTTGCCAAGTCCCCTTGAACGATCGCCTCTTCCGCGCTCCCATTCGAAAAGAAATGGCCATTGAGCCCATCCAGCGCCCCGCTGGACTGCGAAGAATCCGCCATGCCCGCCACCATCACCAGCTGGCTGACGGGCTCCACGCGAGCTTCCGCCGTAAATCTGATCTCGGGATTGACTTCCAGCACGTTCGGCAGCGCGGCGATTTCTTTGCGCGCCGCGTCATCCAGTGGCCTTGGCGGAGCCGAATCTGAAGCGTCGCGAGGATTGCGCCGGCCTCCTCCTGGCTGCCCAAATGGCGCGCTCTGCCGCGACCTGACCGAAACCGTATCGAACAGGCCCGCGCGCGCCACGGAGCGGTCTACAAGCTGCTGCAATCCCACTCCCAGCGAAAGCAGGGCCACGAGCGACGCTACGCCCACGGAAATGCCCAGCGTTGTAAGTGAATTTCGCAGGACGGCTTCGCGCAAATTACGCGCGGCGAGTTCCGCCAGATCTCCCATTTTCATCGTAATCGCTCCTCGCGCGAAATCGCTCCGTCCGACAGCGTGACGATCCGGTCCGCGTACCGCTCCGCCAGCGCACGTTCATGCGTCACCATAACAATCGTTCGCCCTTGTCCGGACGACGGCCGATGAATTTCTGCAATCAGGCTCATGATCTCTTCGCCCGTTTTGCTGTCCAGATTTCCCGTGGGTTCGTCCGCCAGCAGGATCATAGGCTGATTGATGAGGGCGCGCGCAATGGCCCCGCGTTGCTGCTCTCCGCCTGAAAGTTCAGGCGGGCGATGCTTCGTTCGATCCGCGAGCCCGACGCGCTCCAGCGCCTCCTTCACCCGAGCAGGCCGCTCCGCGCGCGGCACCTCGGCCAGGCGCAGCGGCAGCTCCACGTTTTCCTCCAGCGTCATTCTTGGAAGAAGCTGGAAGGATTGAAAAATCATGCCAACCGTGCGGTTTCTGTGCAGGGCCAGTTCTTCGCTGGACATGCCCGCCAAATCCCGTCCTAAGGCAAGAATTGAACCTGAAGTTGGGCGATCAAGTCCTGCCATTAAATTGAGGAGGGTGGATTTCCCCGATCCACTGGCCCCAAGCAGGGCCAGGAATTCTCCCGTGCCCACATCCAGCGAGATCTCATTGACTGCACGGATTAAAGTTTCCCCCATCTTGTAACTGCGGGAAACACAGTGTGTTCGGATTCCATTACCGTTCGAAGCTGCAGCGGGTTCAGGCACATTCATAGTACGCAGATTAGCATGCAAAAGTTTCAAGGGCGAGGAGTGGACTGGGTTGAATTTGACCCCGTGCGTGAGTTTGGAAGGAGCGAAAAGGGGACGCGGCGGCACTCAAAAATCAAGAAGCGTTGTCAAGAAACATTCCAAACGTGGACAAGGAATGAATTTTATTTGCTTGCGGCTTGAAGAGGTATAGACTCATCAGGGAGTCCCAAATAGGTATGTTAATAAATGAAAAAAACACATGAACGCCGATGGTTTAGCAGATTTGGTAGTCCTATATAGATAGTAACTCAATTGTTAATGGGCGCAATTTATGATACAAAAGCCGCAAAATGTAAGTTCCCCTGAATGGTCCGGTGCAATCCTTAATCTGAGGCACAACTTGGGTCTAAGCCAATCGGAGTTTGGCTCCCGTCTTCATTATTCCGCTATGGCTGTTTCGCGTTGGGAAACCGGGAAGCAGGAACCAACATCAAGGTGCTTTATCGAGCTTGGAAATCTAGCTGGTCCTCCGCAGTGTTGGTTGTTTTGGGCGAGGGCGGGATTAAAAGGAGCAGATCTTCGTCAGATGTTCCCCAATGTGAAGGAAACTTCTCCCTCGACCATTTCCGCAGACTTCGAAATTGTTCGTGCCGGGAGCGGATTGAAGAGAAAGAGACCCAAAGGCACACCAAAACACCAGTTGGTTGCGGTTCCATTGTTGGGAATCCACGCCGGCACGATCGGTCAGGCCGGCGGCCAATTTGCGGACCTCGATACCGCGCTTGCGGAGGAGATGATCGCAGCGCCGGCGTTCTGGTGCCCGAATCCCGTCCAGACATCCTGCCTTCGTGTGAAGGGCACATCCATGAGTCCGCTGATTAACGATGGAGACGTCGTGGCTGTGGATGCCTCGCAGACCAATCCAAAAGATTTGAATCGCAAGATTGTAGTTGCCTGGCACCGCGAAAATGGATTGTCACTCGCTCGATTCGTTTCAGCCGAAGGCGTTCATTTATTGGAATCCGAAAATCGCGATTACAGTCCCGTAACCGTGGATAAAGATAGAAAGTGGCAAATTGTCGGAAAAGTTCTGTGGTGGATCCGAAAAGGGCCGTGAACATCGCCTCGGGAAATTAAATAAATCGATGTAAGACAAGAAAAGATGGTGGAATGGGTTCAAGCGGACTATGCCTTGGCGGATTCGGCGGCAGCCACTTGCAGCACAATTTTTCCGCGCTTGTGGTCCATTGATCCTTGCTCAAAAGCTTCGCGGGCTCTCGCAAGCGGAAGCACCGCTCCGACAACGACGCGAAGTGTGCCTCTGTCGATCAGGTCACTGAGCTGGATGAGTTGCGTGCGGTTCGGCTCAACGATGAAGAATGTTCCTCGAACGCCGAGCGAAGCCGCTTTCTCGGACGCCACAGGGCCCACAATGCTGATAAGAATGCCGCCGCGGCGCAACACGCCCCAGGACCGCTCCTGAGTTTCCCCGCCGATGGTGTCCAGCACCACATCCACATCATTCACTTTTTCCTCGAAATGCCCGTGCGTGTAATCGATTACTTCCGAGGCGCCAAGCTCGCCCACAAAATTGGAGTCCTTGGCCGAAGCCGTAGCGATCACCTCCGCCCCCTTCCAGTTCGCAAGCTGAACCGCGTACGTCCCCACGCCGCCCGCCGCGCCGTGGATCAGGACCCGCTCTCCTTTTTTAATTTGCGCATGATCAAAAAGGGCTTGCCACGCAGTAAGCCCCGCGAGCGGAACCGCAGCCGCCTGCTCGAAGTTCAGCGAATGCGGCTTGGGCGCGAGGTCCGCAGCGCGAATCGCGATAAATTCGGCAGCGCTGCCATCGCGGCAAAACGACGAAAGTGCGTACACAGCATCGCCTACGCGCACACCCGAATCCTCTGGGGCCAAGACATCGACAATCCCCGCGAATTCGTGGCCCGGAATAGTCGGAATCCTCGGCCGGCCATCGCAATCTCTATAGGTTTCGTCCCAGGTTAATTCTGTCTTCGTTATCGACGAAGCGATGACGCGGACGAGCGCATCTCCGGGCTGGAGAGCCGGCCTTGCGGCGTCTTCGTAAGCCAGCAATTCAGGGCCGCCTTGCGAATGCATGCGAATTGATTTCATGGATCGTGCTCCCCGTTTTTCGCCTAGAAGCGATTTTACACCTTAATGGGCACTCCGGAAATAGTTCCAATTCGACGATAAGTCGGCTTGCGATCAATCGATCGCAGAAAATCCTCGATAACGCGCAATTCGGAAGTTTTCCATCTCGCTTGAAAATTGATTGCGGCGCAGGTGACACACGTCCGCAATAGTTACAATTTTTAGGTAAAATTTGACGCCGGTTTCACTCGCGGAATTTTCTTATCGTTCCCAAGTTGCACCAAAAGGCAGCAGTGCGAAAATTAGGTTTCTGTACTTGCTGAGTCAAAAAGATCTGGTCGGGGCGTCCGGATTTGAACCGGAGGCCTCCTGCGCCCAAGGCAGGCGCGCTACCAGGCTGCGCTACGCCCCGACATTTTGCGACATGCAATTCTAAGATACTTCCGCTACCGGGGCTACCCTAAACCACAATATAAAAACTCAGGCAGTGCTTGCAATTCTTCAAATAAAATGAATAGTTACTTCCGCTTGGAACCAGCGGCTTTCACCGTGCCGCCTTTTCGCGCGGTTTTCGCGGGATTTATAATATCTCCAATGCTGAACAAGCGTACCCGCGCGATCCGCGCATTTTCCTTCACGCGCAATTGCGGCACCCCCACCGTAAGTAGCAACTCTATCGGGTTCACTTGCCCGCGTACAAATATCGGGGAATGCCACGCTCCGGCCCGCAACAGGCGATCCTCGGGCTCGATCAATGCGATCTGGTCCGCCGCGAGATTTAAGCTTTCATTGCACTCC
>DATAPT010000119.1:0-3909 GCA_036265065.1 Candidatus Acidiferrales bacterium
GGAAGGGGCAGTATGAAAAGCAAAATCCATGGAATGGCAAGTGTGCTAGTTCTAAATTGTCTCAACTGAGGGGTTCACCCCAAAAGCCTATGCCACATAAGAGCCACACACGTCGAAGTTAATTTATTTTTTTTCTGGAAATCGCGCGGCTTAGAAAATACAGCACTACTCCTGCCGCGATCACCCCGAATCCAATTACCAATTCATTTGTGGAACCTACAATTTCCGTGCGATTGCGCACAAATGCCGCCACCATCAGCGCAAGCGGCGGAACGCCGATGGCCACGGCTCCCGCCAGTCCTCCAGGAACGCGGAATGGCCTCGAAAGTTCCGGTTCGCGCACGCGCAGCGCCACGAGCGCCCAAAATTCCAACAGAATGCTCAAACCTGTCAGCAGCACATCGAGCAGCAAACTTTTCTCAAAGCCCAGCGGAAAGCACGCGGCCCACATAATTGCACACGCAAGAATCGCCACCCACGGCGCTCCGGTGCGCGCAATGCGCCGCGAGAATATTCGCGGCAGATAGCCATCTTCGGCCATCACCAGTGGCAGGCGCGTGAAGGAAAGCATCAGCGTGCCGAACGACCCAATTGCGCCGATCACGCCTGCCAGCGCAATAGCGATGGCCAGCGTTTCCCCGCCGATAATTCGTCCGACATCCACCCACCCGCCGGTCGTCCACCGGTTCGGATCGATTCCCGTGGTAGCCACGGCTGCCACTGGAATCAAATAGCTCGCAATCACCAGCAGCACTGCCCCGAACATTGCGCGCGAATACGTTCGCTTTGGCGCTTCCACTTCTCCCGCGATCGTTGAAAGATTGTCCCAGCCCATGTAATTCCACATGGCGATCAGCACGCCGCCAAGTAGATCGGCGTGGCGCAGGGGAACGGAACTCGCGCTGGCCGCACCGTCGAATCGTCCGCTGCCCAAGGCAAAAATAGTCAGGGCGACGAATGGGACCAGCAGCGCGACGTTCAACCACACCGACCCCTCGCCTACGGAGCGCACGCCCAAAATATTCCACGCCGTGCAGATCGCAATCATCGCGAATCCCAGAATCATGCCGCGATGCCCTGCGACCACTCCCGGCGCAAATTGGCCGATGTACGAGATGCATAAATTCGGATACAGCGCCATTTCAAATATGCTGCCCGCCAGCGTCAGCCACGTTTCCTGAAATCCCCAGAAGCGCCCCATCCCGCGGCGCACCCAAATATAAAAGCCGCCTTCTTCGGGAATTGCCGTGGCTAGTTCGCTCACCATCATGGCTGTTGGCAAGCTCCACAGCAGCGGCGTTATTACGAGAATCAAGAGGGTCGCGGTGTATCCCGTTTTCTGAACAATATCCTCTAGACCATACGGGCCGCCCGCGACCATGAAGTAGGTCGCCGCAATCATCGGTACAACGGAAATTTTCGCCGCGGATTTTAGGCCGTCGCTGTTTGTGCCCTGAACGTCGTCAATTTCGTTAGCAGTTTTCATGAGTCGTGATTTCGAAACATTTTCAAATAACAGCCGTCGTAATTGTCCAATGAGCCAATCGCTGTAGCCCGCCTCTTCAGAGGCGGGGGTTTAGATGTCACACGTCGACCCTGCTGCCCGCGGATCTAAACCCCCACGTCTAAAGACGCGGGCTACAGCGATCGTCATTGCCCGGGCGCGGGTAGTCTAATATATTGGCAATGCATAAGTTAGGTTGTTTTACGAACTGGAGCAACTTGTGACATTCGCTGCTCACTTTTTTTGAGGTAAGGCGTCTAAGTTCAATGTAATGGTCCGAGCCTTTTAAGTGAGTCCCTCACGATGGCTGCTGACGAAATGACGATGCGCTGGTCCGGGAACGCCTCTGCTGAACCCGTGGTACGCTCGTCTAGCATGAGTGCTACGCAGCGCACCTTGGATCCAACCGACGAACGCGCCCTGATCGAACGCGCCCAGGGCGGCGATCGCGAAGCGTTTGAAGAACTCGTGCATCGTTACGATCGCGATGTCCTGCGAATTGCCCTCAACATTTTGCACCGGCCCGAAGATGCGCGCGATGTTTATCAAGAAGCTTTTCTGAAAATTTACAAAAATTTGCCGCGCTTCCGCTTCGAGTGCAGCTTTTACACCTGGACGTACCGCATCGTCACCAACGTGTGCCTCGATCATCTGCGGCGGCGGAGCAGCCGTCCGGAAGATCAGGCGCCGGAAGCTGCGTCTAACCGCAACGGCGATCCGATCCCCGGCGATTTCTTTGACCGGCAAGCAGATCAGACGGCAACATCCGATCCGGAGCGCCGCATGCAAGGACTTGAAATCAGCCGGCGAATTTCTTCGGCGCTTACTCGGCTGACGCCTCGCGAGCGTATGGTTTTTGAGATGAAACATTACCAGGGCCTGAAACTGAAAGATATTGGCGATGCACTGGGGACCACGGAAGAAACCGTGAAGAACTCACTTTTTCGAGCGACGCGAAAATTGCGCGCCCAATTGGACGGATTGCTGTGACGGACAGGCAAGAAAATAATCGGCGCGAAACCCCCGAAGATCTTTCGCAAAGCCAGCCGCAAGCCCTGACGCAATCTCACTCGCGTAATGACGAAAACATTCGCTGCGAGGAGATCGAAACGCTTGCCGTGCTGTACGCTTGCGACGAATTGGACGCTGCCGCGCGCACGCAATTGGAAGCGCACTTCGCGCACTGTACCGCGTGCGCCGATGCTGTTTCGCGCGAATTGCGTTTACAGCAAGTCATCGCGGCGCTTGACCAACCCGCCGATTCCCTCGATCGCTCCGGACTTTTGCTCGCACAGTGCCGCAGCGAGCTTGCCGAATCTCTTGACGATAAGGAAGCGCGCTCGAATCGCACGAGTCCTTCGTGGACGCAGATTTTTTCACCCGTCTCGTGGTGGGGCGCGCTGCGCCATACGCTGATTTATCATCCGGCCATGAGCATGACGGTGCTTGTCGTTGCGGGATTTCTCGCTGGCGTTGCCGGCCAAAGATTACCGCTGGCTCCCGTGCCCGTACCTGCGGTTGCAACGCATTCCACGACGACCACCGCATCCGTAAAATCTGCGCCTGCTGCCGCTGCTAAAGTCACTGATGAGCAATTGCGCAGGGTGGATAACGCGCATGTCGCCTGGGTGACGCCGTCCAGTTCAGGCAATCCCACCGTGCAGGTTCAGCTGATGTCGCCGACGCCCATGGATATTGTCGGCGCGCCCGATGATGCGGACGTGCAGCGCGCGCTCACCTTTTTGATTGAGAATGGCCAGCGATTCGATCCCAACGTGCGCCTCGATTCGCTCGATGTGCTGCGCATGAATGCCGGCGACCCGGAAGTGCGCCGCACACTCTGCGCCGCTGCTCGCCTTGACCGCAATCCTGCCGTGCGCATAAAGGCACTCGAAGCATTGCAGGGATTTGAGGGAGACCCCAGAGTTCGCGAGGCACTTCTCGACGCGCTGGAAATCGATTCGAATTCCGGAGTTCGCGATGCGGCCATCCGCCTCCTGCGCACTGCTTTACAATCCGAAGGCGAATCGGTAGCCTCGAACGGCCTTGACGCGCAAACTGTGGATGTCCTGCGCGACCGCCTGCGCAACGACCCCAGTCCCTCCGTCCGCCAGCAAAGCGCTGCGGCCCTTCACGAACTCGGCATTCAATAGGCCTGGCTTCACAACCTACGAAAATACAAAGTAATACCGATTCTGAGCGGAGCGAGGGACCTCTGCTGTAGCCCGCCTCTTCAGCGGCGGGGGGTAGATTTAGCGTAATTTAAACCCCCGCCTCTGAAGAGGCGGGCTACAACAATCAATCACTGAACGTTCGTGAAACGATTGCGACTACGGCCTACGAGAAATTTTTCTTTCGAAAATCGATAGCTTTCACCTCAGCCGCCACTGCATCCATTACATCGA
>DATAPT010000120.1:0-7139 GCA_036265065.1 Candidatus Acidiferrales bacterium
CCCTTGACAGTAACGGGGGTGGACGCGCTCGGCCGCCCATTCCAGGAACGCACTTCCACGCTGATTATCAATTGCCACGGCGCGCGCTATCAATCAAAACATTACGTTTTAAAAAATATGTGGGTCACCTTGGATGTCCCTCACAACGAGCCGGGACATGCAGCGCGTTCCGTAAGAGGCCGCGTAACATGGATTCAGCGCCCGCGCACTGTGCGCGAACTGTTTCAAATTGGCGTCGAGCTGGAGGTTGGAGGAAACGTCTGGGGAATTGCTTTCCCTCCTTCCGACTGGTTCCCTTTCCCCGAAGGCGGCGCCGAATCGAGCACGGAAATTCCCGCGCCATCCCAGGCCGCCGAACTGCCGCGTGAGGTTCATGAAATCCCTGTCCATGAAAAAACAGCTGAGGATAGGGTCCATCTAGCCCCCTCGCCGGAGCCGGTAAAGCCCAATGTCGTTTCGATTCCGTCCGCTCCTGAACCTGCGGAACCTGTCGAGGACAACGTGCGTGTTCTTCCTTTGCCTGCCGGGGAAGACGCGTCACTGCAACTCGCCAGACAGGTTGCGCGCCTGGTGGCCGAAGCGAAACAACAAATTGAAATCGTTGCGCGCGAGAGCGCCAATCAGGCTGTGGCCGCGGAAACGCGCCCCCTGCTCGCCGCTTTGCAATCGCAATTGCAGAGTGCTGCCGAGAAATCCGTAAACGCCGCGACTGCCGCGCAATTTGAAAAACTGCAGCAGGAAACCACTCAGCGAGTAGAAAGAGAACGCGAAACCGCCGTGGCGGGTGTGCTCGAGCAATTGTCCACCGAACTCGACGCGAAATTAACACAGGCCCGCCTGCAGATTGACAATCAACTGTCCGTTGTGGAGCGCACGCGGCGGCTGGACTTTGAACAACAGATTCAGACCCAGCTTCAGGCGGCGATCCACAAGATGGAAAGCCTCAGCGGAAGCATGGGCAAGAATCAGGATGAAGTTCGCGCGGTGATGGATCAACTGCGAATTTCCTCGGCGCAAGCTGCGGCGGATGAAATCAGGCGCTGGAAAGAACAGATGGACTTGCGCACCGCGGAGGCCCAGGCGCGGCTCGCGGAAATGGATCAGTCGGCAAGAAAACTCGGAGAGCAAATCGCCGCTGCAACCGCCGTCGGAGAAGTTGGATGGCGCGGATTGCTGGAGGCTGATCTCGAAGCGGCCAACACACGCTGGCAAGAGAAAATGCAGGCATCGATTGCGGAAGCGTCGCAGCGCGCGGCGGAAGAAATCGCGATAAAAGCCGAAGTTTCCGCCCAACAGGTGGAGCAGCAACTTCAGCAACGCTTCAGCACACTAAACCAGGCGCATTCGCAAATTTTTGCCGAAACCGAAGGCGTCCTCATACAGTTACGCTCCGAAATTGCCGGCGAGGCCTCAAAAGGCGACGCGGTGATTTCACAATTCCATGACTCCATCGCGCAGATGGAAGCAAAGCGCGGCGATTTCGCTGCCCTTTTGCAGACAACGTCGGATGAGTGGGCGCGGCGCGGCGAAGCGATGCTCGAAGCGCAAAGCGCGGAGTTGAACCAGCGCGCGGAGTCCGCGGTAACGGGAATGTCGCAGCGTTTACAACCCCTGCTCGAAGCCGCTGGACAGGAGTCCATCGAAAAACTGGCAGCCGAATTTGAAAATCGCTTTTCGCCGCAGATTACGCAGGCCACGGAACTATTGAGCAAACTTGCGTTCGACAGCGATCGCGCGGAGAAGGCGGCTGCCGAGCATCAGCAGCGCATCTGGCAAATGTCCGATCAGGGATTGCAGGAATCGGCTGCGCACAGCAAGGAAATACTTGCGGGGATCGAAAAAGATTTCGCCGAATCCGCTCGCAATGCTTCCGCAAGATGGCTGGCCGAGCTTGAAACTCGCGCCACGGAAACTTCACACGGCACATTTGAAACCCTCTATAAATCGGCCGACTGGTACGAGAAAAAAATTCAAACGCAAATGCAGTCCACGCTCGAAAAGGGCTTGGATCAGGCCGCCGCACGGCTGCGCGAGAAAGCCGCGGAAATGTCCGGCCTGTTCGCCAGCGAACTGGATCATTACAGCAGGAGCTACGTCGAACACGCACACGGACAGATGCAGGAGAATGCGCGCGACGCCGCCGAACATGCTTCCCAGAAAATAGTGGAAGCAGGCGATTCGATTGCCGCTACTTTCACCGAACGCGCCGGTCAATTGAGTGGCGAACAATTCGACGCCTTTGCTTCCAGAACCAGAGCGGCAATGGAGCAGAATGCCGCAGCGATGGACACTCATACTTCTCAAATCCGCGCCAATCTTGAAAGCGACGCTCGCGGCTTTGCTTCGGAGTTCAAGAATGCGTTGTCGCAGCACGCTGAACAGACTCTGGCCCTCGGCAAGCAAGAGCTTGGCCTGCAGATTGATCAGGCCAAAGATGCCCTGCTCATCGAGTCGCATTCTCTGGAGCGCCATTTCCAATCCGCGCTGACCCTGCACGGAAATTCCGCTTTGGACGAGCACAAGCAGCGCCTCGAAAACGCATCGAACGCATGGCTGCTGACGACTGTCACGAAACTGAATCAGCAATCCGACCAGCTCATTTCCGAAATGTCCGACGCCACGGAAAAAAAGTTGAAAGTGGTTTGCGAAAATGTGTTTTCGCAAATGGGCGAAATACTTCGCCAGCGTCTTGCCGGATTGGCGTCTCCATTTACCGGCCCCGCAAAATCCGACGGTGCGCCTTCCGCTTCGGTCCCTCCGAATTCAGAAGAAAAGCAATAGCCCACGATTCCCTGCTTTCTCGATTCTTTGAAACGAAATGCGTCAGCCGCAAATTTCTAATATTGCGTTTTAGGTAAGCGGATTTTCTTCGAGTAGGGGCACGGCATGCCGTGCCCCAACGTTTAAACACAACGCACGGATCATCACGCTCCTCTCGAATTCCTCTTTGATTCCGCTGCAATCCGCTTAGTCCTATGATCGCCAGCCGATTTCACAGCAATTTGGACTGCGAAATACATGGTTGCCTTCATTGTGAGTGCTCCTCCATAGGCGGAAGATACGAATCGAAACAGGGCGGCAAGCGATCGAGGTCAATCGTCTGAAAGGAGACTTACGATGTTATTGCTGATCATCCTTCTGGTTCTCTTATTCGGCGGCGGTGGCGGCTATTACGGATATTCGCGGTGGGGAGCGGGCGGAGGCATCGGGATTCTCGGAACCGTCCTTCTCATCGTCCTGGTCTTCTATTTGTTAGGCGGCGTACGTTAGCTGCTCAGAACTGGAGTGCGGTGAACGCATAAGGGAGGAGCCATGGCAAAAGAGAGCACAAAAGACGAAGTGAAGGGCAAGGCCCACGAAATCAAAGGCAAAGTGAAACAAAAAGTGGGCCAAATGACGAATAACCCTCGATTGCAAAATGAAGGAGAGGATGAGGAATTAGGCGGCACGGTCCAAAAGAAGGTCGGCCAGGTTAAAAAAGTTTTTGGAAAGTAATCGCTTGGATTTTGGGAGCCCCGTAGAAAAGCCGCCCGCCCAAAAAACGGGCGGCCTCTACGCAACCAGCCGCAAAACATTTCAGTTTTCGCAGAGTCTACTTTGCTCCGTTCAATGAGAACGTTCTCGGTAAACTTCGTTTTTCGTGGTGGGCGAGGACTTTTATGCCCAAATCTATTTAATTTTTTTTCTGTTACGCACATGGACCCGAACTTTCCCTTCAGGTTATCCTCTCTGGATGGATTTTCGATCTCTTCCGAAAATTGAGCTGCATCTGCATCTGGATTGTTCGCTAAGTTACCAGGTCGTTTCCAAACTAAAACCGTCCGTCACTCGCGAAGAATATCAGCGCGATTACGTTGCGCCCGCACGTTGTACAAATCTCGCCGACTTTCTTTCCCGCGCCCCCATGGGATTTCGTCTGATGCAGTCGGAAGATTCCCTTCGCCTCGTGACCGAGGATTTATTCCGGCAGTTGGTCGAGGATTGTGTGATCTACGCGGAAATTCGATTCGCGCCCCTGCTGCATACCGAGAATGGGTTGAGCGCTGAGCAAGTGGTTACAACGGTGGAGCGGTCGGTGGAAAAACTGATCCGCGAAACACGCATGCAGGCGGGCGTAATTCTCTGCACGCTGAGGCATTTCACGGCAGCGCAGAGCATGCAAACCGCTGAACTCGTGGAAAAATTTCGCGGCAGCCGAGTCGTGGCGCTCGACATAGCGGGCGACGAGGCGGGCTTTCCCCTGGACGCGCACATTGGAGCATATCGTTATGCGCGCGAGCATGGTTTGAATCGCACCGCGCATGCTGGCGAAGCGCTTGGCCCGGAAAGCGTGTGGGAAACACTGCGCTTGCTCGATCCACAGCGCATCGGCCACGGAACGCGCAGCATCGAAGATCCCAAACTGGTCGAACATCTGCGCCAGAACCGAATTCACCTTGAACTTTGCCCCACCGCGAACGTCCAGATAATCCCATCGATCCGCAGCATGGAGGAGCATCCCATCGACCGCCTCTACCGCGCCGGAGTTTCGCTCAACATCAACTCCGATAGCCGCATGCTGACGCCAACAACGCTGACAAAGGAATACGAAATTCTTCATCGCGTTTTCCATTGGACCGAGCAGGATTTTCACCGCGCGAATTTGATGGGTTTGGATGCGGCCTTCCTTGACAAACGTGTCAAACAGCAACTCAGAGCGCGTTTTCTCGATGCGTGCGCTCCAGACGCTCCTACCTCTGGGCTGACGTAGTCACCTAAACCCTAAGCAAGCTGGACGAGGTATCGGTGCAGGATTAGCTATGGTAGCATGTAGTACACAATGAGTCCGAACGGGATACCTCCCCAGCCAAGTTCGCATCCCGCCGAAACTAGTGGTCCATGGGCCCGCCGCAGTATGGCCGCGAAGGTCATTTCGCTGGTTCTAGGGACTTTAATCATAGCCACAGCGCTGTTGCTTTCCTTCGATGTGATACGGCAGCCCTGGATGTGGAACCATTACATCGAGGTTCCCGCGCCTCCGCGCGACATTTCACAGCAAGAAATACTCCTTCGCGAGAAACTCAACAACTATGAGAAGAACGCGGAGGATCTGAAATCACTCGTATCGTTGCTTCTTGGGCTCTCCTCACTTTACGCTCTGTCTTTGGGCGTGGCATCGTATTTCGGCGTACAAGAAGCAAAAGACCGCGCTGATAAAACCATTGACGGACTCACTAAGTTGGAAGCAAACGCCAAGGCAAATGTGCAGGACTACGAGCGCCGTCTGGAAAAACAAACTGGGGATGTTGAAAAACACATCAAAGAATTCATTGAGACGGAAGTTTTGAATGTCCACCGACAATTCCCGCTTTTTCGAGACACGCAGGAATCCATTCAAAAGATTGGCAACAATCTAGGGCAGTTTGTCCCCGACGGCGATTTCGGCAGGGATATCTTTCAAAAAATCGATGTCAAACAGCGTGTCATGATCGAATACTTTGAGAGTTCCGTCGCGGCCTTTGAATTCTTCGACCTCCAGCCCTTCGAAAAAGATGTCTCTCGAGTGTACGTTATGTTGGGAAGCTACTACAGTCATAAGTACGCTCGCGAAGCCACTGAGAACAGCAGAGATTCCAAAAAGAATCCGCCGCCGGATTCTGCGGACCTGGAACGCGCTACTTTGTATCTGAATCGCGCTCACAAAGTCTTTCCGCACAGTATTGCCCCGCTCAATGAGCTTGACTATCTGTACGTGATTGTGATGGGCCAAAATGAAAAGGCCGTGGAGTTTCTCCAGACGTCGCTGGACC
Source organism: Candidatus Acidiferrales bacterium (assembly GCA_036265065.1). Lineage (GTDB taxonomy): Bacteria > Acidobacteriota > Terriglobia > Acidiferrales > UBA7541 > Palsa-360. Next base: position 5,790 of record DATAPT010000120.1, read on the forward strand.
TTCAAACCAACCAGCAAAGAGCCCGGCATCTTATGGCGATCATTGAGCACACGAGAGGAACTGAAGAATTGTCGAAAGGCAATTCAGCGAAGGCCATCCCGCGATTCTTGGAAAGCCTCAAGTTGCTGGACTACGCGATTGACAAATGTACTCGATGGCAGGCCACCCTTGAGCATCCCCGCTACGGTAGGGCGCTTCGCTACAATCGGGCCTGCGCCCTGGCCCGACTGGCAGAACTTGGAATCGAGACTGTCACGCATGCCTCCCGAGCAATGGATGATTTGGAGCTGGTTTTTCCGACGCGGCAAGAACCTGAAGAACAACGGGTATCCGACTTTCAAAATGACATGAAGAACACAGGCGACCTGTGCATACTTTTGGGAATCGCTGCGACTAGGAGGCGTCTGGTGGCTTTAATTCGATAGGTATTGCCTAGTACACCAGGGGATCAATCGGTTTACCAATAGTCATTTTCATTGTTCCTTCCAAATTACCAAAGAAACGTGGGGATAGCATCCCTGCTTGCATAGCACACTTCCACTTATATTTTCTCCCGGCTCGGGGGCAAAGTCAATGGCCCATCCGTGCAAAACGGGAAAGCCTAAATCCACTTCAAGCAATAACTTACTGCAAATTTCATCGGCGGTTGCCGGCCGTTTCAGCCAATCGACACTGCACTGCTCTGTGCCGGGCACGGCTTCAGAAGTGCAATCCATGTCGCAAAATCAGCGCCGATTAACAGGCACCGAAAAAAACCACAACCCTGTCATTCCGAGCGAAGCGAGGAATCTGTTTTTCTTTGTTTTCCTATAGTTAAATCAAAGAGAATTCCTCGCTTCGCTCGGAATGACAGAATAGTTTACTTTTCGCAGCCTGTTTAGCCGCTGTGGCGACGCAATCGAGTTATTTAACTTTATCGTTGTGTCCCCCAAAATGCGCGGACCGCTTCGGTCCCAACGCCACTTGCCTGTATAATATCCGAATGCCGAATCGTGCTTATGCCAGTGTATGGGTCCGTGATTTCAATGAAGAAAACATGCTTGCGAACTTCGGCCGTTTTCTGGCCACCGTGCCGCTGGCTGCCGTGCCGCCGGGATTTACAGGGCTGATCATTCGCGCCGTGGATTTCGCGGAAACGCCTCTCGAAGAATTCGATTTGCGCGGTTACGTAACAACTCCGGAAGAACTTATCGCTCTGGCCAATGAACAACATGCCGCCGATGTATGTTATGAAGTTCCGGCACGCTGGGACCTGTGGCTTCGCGACAAGGAAACCGCCAGCTGGAAAATTCAGCCCGAGCGCATGGATATTTTCTGTTTCGGCCCGGAATACGATCAGGGCGTTTATGG